>NZ_JBYLHY010000024.1:0-141210 GCF_057749925.1 Paenibacillus sp. sgz302191 | reverse complement strand
TGACTTTCCGAAACCCGTCGCTGGAAGGCGGCTTGCTGCTGTTATTGCTATTTTGACCGAGCTGACGTTCGAGATCCTGAACACGATGTTCCAGTTCTTCAATACGCTTCGCTTGACGTTCAATGATTTTTGCCTGTTCATCAATCACCTGCAACAAGGCGTTGAAGGCAGCGATAATGTCGGGGTCGCCCTTGCAAATGGAATGAACTTGTTCAGTAGACATATGCATAGGGGACACTCCTCTCTCCGTTTTGGGTTATCTTACCTTTTCGGCGTATGAAACCAAATACCTTTTTATTTTGAGAGAAAATTCTGCTTCAGTACCTAAGTAGTAACAGAAGGAGTGAGGTCAGAAAGGTTCGGTTGATCGAAAATTGCTCGGAGCTCATACGGTATAGGCGGGTTTCGTCGGATTTTGTAGATTTTTAATGAGGCGAATAATTAATATCATTAAATAAAAATCCGGGAAATCGACGGAACATCCAATCGGCTGCATTATAAAATCGCGCCAATGTGCACATACTGGAAAACAGAGGTGATGATGATGCAGGAGAAGCCGTATTTTTGCCCGAACTGCCGTTCCAACCGGGTCAAATTCAGCGTAATTACGAGCTACACGCAATCGTTTGTGAAAGATGCTCTTTCCGGAAGCATCAAGGAGTTCAAGGAGCCGGATGCCATCGCGGAACCGGAGCCTACGATTCAATGCCTGGTGTGCAATTTTGTCGGGAATGAGCTTCGTTTTATTAAACAAGCGGAAAGAGAACCGCGAATGAATACGTCGGCCACGACATTTTATTGAGCGGTGCCGACGAAATTTGGCAGTGGGTTTGGCATCCCGGCCGGTCTGAAGGGCGCATTTTTCCCAATCGGAATATGCGTCTTTTTGCGCGTGCGGTGATAGCATATGTTTTTCACTGTGAAAGGAAACTTCTACTGATTTGCAGAAAAAATTAAGGAAACTGTCGAAAAAAAATGATACAATGGTTAGGGCTTGTGAAGAAGTGTGATACTAGTGGGTGCTGCCAGGGTTTCCTCCTGTGCGGCGCGGAATGGGAATCGCACTTTTCCCCATGTATAGCATGTAAAGAAAGTCCATACTGATAGGAGGATTTTAGGAAATGAATATCCATGAGTACCAAGGCAAAGAAGTCCTGAGACAGTACGGAGTCAGCGTTCCTAAAGGTAAAGTTGCTTTTACCGTTGACGAAGCGGTTGAAGCGGCAAAAGAACTCGGAACGAGCGTAGTTGTCGTAAAGGCGCAAATTCATGCCGGAGGCCGCGGTAAAGCTGGCGGTGTTAAAGTAGCCAAAAACCTCGATGAAGTGCGTACATACGCTAGCGAAATATTAGGAAAAGTGCTCGTCACTCACCAAACCGGTCCGGAAGGCAAGGAAGTTAAGCGCCTTTTGATCGAGCAGGGCTGTGACATTAAAAAAGAATATTATGTCGGCGTCGTCGTTGACCGTGGTACGGGCCGCGTCGTCATGATGGCATCGGAAGAAGGCGGCACGGAGATTGAAGAAGTGGCCGAGCATTCTCCCGAGAAAATTTTCAAAGAAGTGGTCGATCCTGCCATCGGATTGCAAGCGTTCCAGGCGCGTAAATTGGCTTATGCCATCAACATCCCTGCTGAGCTCGTTAACAAAGCGGTTAAATTTATGACAGCATTGTATTCTGCTTTCGTCGACAAAGACTGCTCAATCGCCGAAATCAATCCGCTCGTAGTTACAGGGGACGGAGACGTAATGGCGCTGGATGCGAAGCTGAATTTTGACTCGAACGCGTTGTACCGCCACAAAGATATTCAAGAGCTGCGCGACCTTGCGGAAGAAGACGAAAAAGAAATTCAAGCGTCCAAATTCGACCTGAGCTACATCGCATTGGACGGAAACATCGGCTGCATGGTGAACGGAGCCGGTCTTGCCATGGCTACCATGGACATCATCAAGCACTACGGCGGCGAGCCTGCGAACTTCCTCGATGTAGGGGGCGGCGCTACGAAAGACAAAGTTACGGAAGCTTTCAAAATCATTTTGTCCGACGAGCAGGTTAAAGGGATTTTCGTTAACATTTTCGGCGGCATTATGCGCTGTGACGTTATCGCCGAAGGCGTTGTCGCGGCAGCAAGAGAGCTCGGACTTTCCCGTCCGCTCGTTGTGCGTCTTGAAGGAACGAATGTGGAGCTCGGCAAAAAGATTCTTAACGAGTCCGGTTTGAACATCGTTGCGGCTGACTCCATGGCCGACGGCGCGCAAAAAATCGTTGCACTTGTGAAATAATCGGAACCCGTGCGGTTTCTTAAATCATATATGAGGATGTGAACCATAGATCATGAGTATTTTGGTCAATAAAAATACAAGAGTTATCACTCAAGGGATCACTGGTGCTACGGGCATGTTCCATACCAAAGGCGGGCTGGATTACGGCACGCAAATGGTTGGCGGCGTCACACCGGGCAAAGGCGGCACGAATCTGGATATTACGCTGGAAAACGGCACGACCGTTCAACTGCCTGTTTTCAACACAGTCGCTGAAGCGAAAAAAGCGACGGACGCGAACGCATCCGTTATTTACGTACCGCCTGCATTTGCGGCCGATGCGATCATGGAAGCGGTAGACGCCGATCTTGATCTCGTTATTTGCATCACGGAAGGCATTCCGGTTCTGGACATGGTCAAAGTGAGCCGTTACATGGAAGGCAAAAGAACCGTCCTGATCGGGCCGAACTGCCCAGGCGTTATCACTCCCGGCGAGTGCAAAATCGGCATCATGCCTGGATACATTCACACTCCTGGACACGTCGGCGTCGTTTCCCGCTCCGGAACCCTTACTTACGAAGCGGTGCACCAGCTGACGACCCGTGGAATCGGACAATCCTCCGCAGTCGGTATCGGCGGCGACCCGGTTAAAGGCTCCGAGTTCATCGATATTCTCAAATTGTTCAATGAAGATCCGGACACTTATGCCGTTATCATGATCGGTGAAATCGGCGGAACGGCTGAAGAAGAAGCGGCCGAATGGATCGCAGCCAACATGAAAAAGCCTGTCGTAGGCTTTATTGGCGGCAAAACGGCGCCTCCGGGCAAACGTATGGGTCATGCCGGTGCGATCATTTCCGGCGGCAAAGGAACGGCTTCCGAGAAAGTGGCGACAATGGAGAGATGCGGCATCAAGGTGGCGGCAACTCCATCCGAGATGGGCTCCACTTTGGTAAGCGTCCTCGAAGAAAAAGGCATCCTTGAAAAATGCATCACAAAAAAATAAGTTTTTTTGCGTAAAGGTAAGCAACCTTTCATTTCCCGGACAGGGATTTGAAAGGTTTTTTTTCTTTTCCTAAGGCTTTAACATTTGTCAGATGGTCAAGGAGTGATATACTAATGGATAATCGTCTCATTATATTCGGTCTTCACGAGATGGAAGGCGTTGGCTGGCAAACGATTTACAAGCTTTTGAACAGTTTTCCGGAACCCGGGGAATTGTTCGGGCTTTCGGCGGGAGCGATCGCATCGTTCGGCATCAGACGGCAGATCGCCGAACAAATCGCTAAGCAATTTACTCCGACCTTTATCGAACAAAGGCTTCAGATGTATATGAAGCATTCCATTCAATTCATGACCCTGCTGGATGAAGCGTACCCTCCCGCCCTCAAAGAAATCGCCCAACCCCCTTGGATTATTTATTACAAAGGAAACGTCTCTTGCCTGCATCAGCGGCTGCTCGGCATGGTCGGCTCACGCAAGCCGACTCTTTACGGGAGCAAGGTGGCCGTGGAAATGTCCGCCGCTTTGTCCAGGGCAGGCTTCGGCATCGTAAGCGGCTTGGCTCGGGGAATCGACAGCCAGGCTCATCAAGGAGCGCTTCTTGGGAAAGCTAAGACAGTGGCGGTGCTCGGCTGCGCCATTAATCAAATATATCCGCGGGAACATGCGCATTTGTACCGCATTATCGAGAAGGAAGGCATTATCGTTTCGGAATATCCCGTCGGCACGCGCATGCATCCGGGCATGTTTCCGCAGCGGAACCGGATCATCGCCGGCTTGTCGCTCGGCGTTATCGTCGTGGAGGCGGCAGCCGACAGCGGTTCGCTCATTACCGCGAATTTTGCGGCGGATGAATCGCGGGACGTCTTTGCCGTCCCGGGGCTGATTACGTCGCATCAAAGCCAGGGCGTGTACGAGCTGCTGCGCACAGGCGCGAGAATAGTCACACGCGTTGAGGATATTATAGAGGATTATCGTTATTTGCTGAGCAGTGCCGAATTAAGGGGGCTGCAGCAGCCTTCGACAAGCATCGAACTGAGCGATGAGGAGCGTAAAATTACTCAATTGCTGTCGAACAGCCCGGTCGGCATTGACGAGCTTTTGGAACGCAGTCAATTTACGTTTGGACATTTGCATGCAGTTCTGTTATCTTTACTATTGAAAAAGGCGATTAAACAGCTTCCTGGATCTTCTTACATATTAGTATAGGCTGCTCAAGAAGCTATTCATCTCGCCAATAGACTATATTCGGAGACCATGAGGGGAGGAAGGACGATCCATGGCGGATTCTTTAGTCATCGTCGAATCACCAGCAAAAGCCAAAACCATCGGTAAATATCTGGGCAGCAAATATATCGTTAAAGCCTCGATGGGTCATATTCGCGACCTTCCGAAAAGCCAAATTGGCGTAGAAGTGGAACGCAACTTTGAGCCCAAATACATTACGATTCGCGGCAAAGGCTCTGTCCTCAAAGAGCTGAAGGATGCCAGTAAAAAGGTTAAAAAAATATATCTCGCGGCTGACCCGGATCGTGAAGGGGAAGCGATTGCATGGCATCTGGCGCATTATTTGGACGTCAGAGCCGATGAAGCGTGCCGTGTCGTATTTAACGAAATTACGAAGGACGCGGTTAAAGACGCATTCAAAACGCCGCGCCGTATCAATCAGGACCTGGTGAACGCGCAGCAGGCAAGACGCATTTTGGACCGTCTCGTCGGTTACAAAATCAGTCCTTTGCTGTGGAAAAAGGTCAAGAAAGGCCTTTCCGCAGGGCGGGTGCAATCCGTAGCCGTCAAGCTGATTATGGACCGCGAGAATGAAATCAAAGCGTTCGAGCCGGAAGAATATTGGTCGATCACGGTCCAACTGGAATCGGGCAAGAGCGTTTTCGAAGCCAAATACCACAGCATCAACGGCGAGAAGAAAGAGCTTCATTCCGAAGACGAAGTTAAACTTGTGTTAGAAGCTATGGGCAGCGGGCTGTTTACCGTTCAGGAGATCAAGGAGAAAGAGCGTCAACGCAATCCGTCCCCGCCTTTTATTACGAGCTCCTTGCAGCAGGAGGCGGCGCGCAAGCTGAATTTCCGGGCTTCCAAAACGATGTCCGTAGCCCAGCAGATTTACGAAGGGATCGATTTGGGAAAGGAAGGCACCGTAGGTTTAATCACTTATATGCGTACCGACTCCACCCGGATCTCGCCTGTAGCGCAGGAAGAAGCGAAAGAGTTCATTTTGGGCAAATACGGGGCTGCTTATTACCCGGAAACGCCTCGCCAATATGTGAGAAAGAATGCTAACGCGCAGGACGCTCACGAAGGCATCCGGCCTACATCGGTGATGCGCGAGCCTGAACAAGTGAAGGAGTTCCTGAGCAAAGACCAGTACCGCCTATACAAGCTTGTCTGGGAGCGTTTTGTCGCCAGCCAGATGGCATCGGCCGTGCTGGATACGATGACTGTCGATCTGGCAGCAGGCGAGACCCTATTCCGCGCAGCGGGTTCCAAAATGAAGTTTCCCGGCTTCATGAAAGTGTATGTGGAGAGCAACGACGACGGCACGACCGAAGAGGATAAGCTGCTGCCGCCGCTCACGCAAGGTGATCAGCTGAAACGGCAAAACGTCGATCCGAAGCAGCATTTCACCCAGCCGCCTCCGAGATATACGGAAGCACGCCTCGTTCGGGCGCTTGAAGAGATGGGCATCGGACGTCCGAGTACTTATGCGCCGACGCTGGAGACGATTCAAAAGCGCGGCTACGTCGCCATTGAGGAAAAGAAATTCGTGCCGACCGAGCTGGGCGAACTTGTTATTCAGCTGATGCAGGAATTTTTCCCGGAAATACTGGACGTCGAATTTACCGCCCACATGGAAGAAGAGCTTGACTTCGTCGAAGAGGGCAAAGAAGATTGGGTCAAGGTACTGGACTCCTTCTACGCTTCGTTCGAGAAGAGGCTCGAGGTTGCGGAAGAAGAAATGAAGGAAATCGAGATCCAGGACGAAGTTTCCGATGAGCTTTGCGAAAAATGCGGCAAGCCGCTCGTGTATAAAATGGGCCGCTTCGGCAAATTTCTGGCTTGCTCCGGCTTCCCCGACTGCCGCAACACGAAGCCGATCGTCAAAGATATCGGCGTGACGTGCCCGACCTGCCATCAAGGCAAAATCGTCGAGCGCCGCAGCAAAAAAGGCCGCGTCTTTTACGGTTGCGACCGTTATCCGGACTGCGATTTCGTCTCGTGGGATAAACCCGTCAGCAAGCCGTGTCCGCAGTGCGGTTCCATGCTGATTGAAAAAAGAAGCAAGAGCGGCGTTACCCATCAATGCATACAGTGCGATTACAAAGAAGAGGCCAACGAAGAAAACAACGATGAACTGAAGGATTAGAGGTGTGCCGATTTTGTCCGATTTCCCTAGAGTAACCGTTATCGGCGCAGGTCTTGCCGGGAGTGAAGCCGCATGGCAGATCGCTCGTCAAGGCGTGCCCGTCACGTTATATGAAATGAGGCCGGCGCGCAAAACGCCGGCGCATATTACCGATCAATTCGCCGAGCTCGTGTGCAGCAATTCGCTCCGCGCCAACGGTTTGTCCAACGCGGTAGGCGTTCTGAAAGAAGAGATGCGGCGCATGGATTCGCTCATTTTAGCGTGCGCCGACAAGCATGCCGTTCCTGCGGGTGGCGCCTTGGCCGTCGACCGCGACGGCTTTTCGCAGGAAGTGACTTCCACGCTGCGGAACCATCCGCTCATTGAAGTGCGCAATGAGGAGGCGCAAACGCTGCCGGAAGGGATTACGATCGTCGCATCCGGACCGCTGACGTCCCCGTCGCTTTCCGCCGAGCTCAAGGAGCTGATGGGCGAAGAGTATCTCTACTTCTACGACGCCGCGGCGCCTATCGTGGAGAAGGACTCCATCGATATGAGCAAGGTGTATCTGGCATCGCGGTACGATAAAGGCGAAGCGGCTTATCTGAATTGCCCGATGACGGAGGAAGAGTTCGACGTCTTCTACGAGGCGCTGATTACCGCGGAAGTAGCCGAGCTTAAAGAATTCGAAAAAGAAATTTATTTCGAGGGCTGCATGCCGCTCGAAGTGATGGCTAAGCGAGGCAAGCAAACCGTGCTGTTCGGTCCGATGAAGCCGGTCGGTCTGATTAACCCCCACACCGGCAAAATGCCGCATGCGGTCGTCCAGCTTCGCCAGGATAATGCCGCCGGCACGCTTTACAATCTGGTCGGCTTCCAGACTCATCTAAAGTGGGGCGAGCAAAAACGGGTACTGTCGCTGATCCCGGGACTGGAGAATGCCGAGTTCGTACGGTATGGCGTTATGCACCGCAATACATTCATCAACTCTCCGAAGCTGCTTGAGCCTACATACCAATTCAAACGCAGAGCGGATCTGTTCTTTGCCGGTCAAATGACGGGCGTTGAGGGCTACGTAGAATCCGCGGCTTCCGGTCTGATCGCAGGCATCAACGCAGGGCGGTTTGCCAAAGGAGAGCAATGCCTCGTTTTCCCGGAGGATACGAACCTCGGCAGCATGGCGAATTACATCACGACCGCGGATTTCAAACATTTCCAACCGATGAATGCCAATTTCGGTCTGCTTCCGCCGCTTTCGCAGCGCATCCGCAACAAAAAGGAAAAGAACGAGATGCTGGCAAACCGCGCATTGGAAAGTATTCAGAATTTTTCACAAATTGAGCGTCAATGAACTTGTAAGTAAAGTTGCGCCTGTGTTACTATTAATATGTTTTTATTGAATAGACCTCTCGAAGCAGCAGCAAAACCACTGTTTTTGGTGCTGTTTCTTATTTGTCGAGAAATCAAGATTCCACTAAAGAGGTGAGACGGATGGATCCGCAGCATGCAGCGTTTCATGCGACAACGATTTTTGCGATTCGTCATCAAGGAAAAGGCGCTATTGCCGGGGACGGTCAGGTCACTTTCGGCAACAGCATGATTATGAAAGGCAGCGCCAAAAAAGTCAGGCGTTTATATAGGGGCAAAGTAGTGGCCGGTTTCGCCGGTTCCGTTGCGGACGCAATTACGCTATTTGAGAAGTTTGAAGGAAAGCTGGAGGAGCACCACGGCAATTTGCAAAGGGCTGCGGTGGAAATGACCAAGGACTGGCGTCAGGACCGCGTGCTGCGAAGGCTGGAGGCGATGATGATCGTCATGGACGCATCCGGGCTGCTGCTCCTTTCCGGCAACGGCGAGATTATTGAGCCGGACGACGGCATATTGGCCATCGGTTCGGGGGGAAGCTTCGCATTAGCCGCGGGACGCGCGCTGCACCGTCATGCCGCGCATCTCAGCGCCAAGGAAATCGCTCACGCCGCATTAACTACAGCCGCTGAAATATGCGTGTTTACGAATCATAATATTATAGTAGAAGAGATTGAATAATCCGCTGCATACATTGGTGCATGAACCGCATTCATACCGATGAATACGAAAGTTGGCTTTCCCGCCGGAAAGCTCTTAGGAGGATTCCACATGAAAAACAGTTCCCTGACGCCCAAGCAGATTGTACAGGAGTTGGATCGATATATTGTCGGACAAAAGAAAGCGAAGAAATCCGTAGCCATCGCCCTGAGAAACCGGTATCGGCGAAGTTTGCTGGAGGAATCGCTGCGCGATGAAATCGTGCCGAAAAATATTTTGATGATCGGTCCTACCGGCGTCGGCAAAACGGAAATTGCCCGGAGGTTGGCCAAACTTGTCGGAGCTCCTTTCATAAAGGTTGAAGCGACGAAGTTTACCGAGGTCGGTTATGTCGGCCGTGATGTGGAATCGATGGTGCGCGACCTTGTTGAAACCGCGATTCGAATGGTGAAGGCCGAACGTACGGAGAAGGTGAAAGACCGCGCGGAAAAATTGGCTAACGAACGCATCGTCCAACTGCTTGCGCCCAGCCCCGCTCGCGCCAAGACGCAGCGCAATCCGCTGGAGATGCTGTTCGGCGGTCAGAACCAAGAGAATCAAGAGGAAGCGGCTCCCGCCGATCCTTCCCTGGCTTCGCGCAGAGCGCAAATCGCCGAGCAATTAGCCTCGGGTCAATTGGAGCAGGAAACGATCGAGATCGAAGTGGAGGACAGCTCTCCGACGATGCTGGATATGCTCTCCGGGCAAGGAAACGAGCAAATGGGCATGAACATGCAGGAGATGTTCGGCAGCCTCATGCCGAAGCGAACGAAAAAGCGCAAGCTGTCCGTCAAGGAAGCGCGCAAAATTTTGACGCAGGAAGAAGCGCAGCGCCTGATCGATATGGACGAAGTCATTCAGGAATCGATCGGCCGCGCGGAGCAGTCGGGCATTATTTTTATAGACGAGATCGATAAAATTGCAAGCAGCAGCCGCGGCGGAGGCCCGGATGTTTCCAGAGAAGGCGTGCAGCGGGACATTTTGCCGATCGTGGAAGGTTCGACTGTCGTAACCAAATACGGTCCCGTCAAAACGGACTACGTCTTGTTCATCGGCGCCGGAGCTTTTCACATCGCCAAGCCGTCGGATCTCATCCCGGAGCTGCAGGGGCGGTTCCCGATCCGCGTAGAGCTGAGCAACTTGACGTTGGACGACTTCGTTTCCATTTTGAAAGAGCCGAAAAATGCGCTTACCAAACAATATACGGCACTGCTGCAAACCGAAGGCATCGAGGTGGATTTTTCGGATGAAGCCGTCCGGGAAATTGCCCAGATCGCCGTTGAAGTGAACCAGAACACGGAAAATATCGGGGCGCGCAGATTGCATACGATCCTGGAGAAGCTGCTGGAGGATTTATCGTTTGAAGCTCCCGAAATTACTTTGGAGCGCATCGAGATCACGCCGGAATATGTGCGGGACAAATTGAGCGACATTGTGCAAAATCGCGATTTAAGCCAATATATTTTATAAGTTAGCGCCGTCACATTAGTAGGAGGAAGCAAGATGACTTTATTAAACAAGACAAGAAGTCTGAACCGGCTGCTGCAAAAGGAAGCGGGCAATGCGGTCAGCTTTATGGATATGGCTGACGTATTGCGGGATATCGTCAGCGCCAACATTTTTGTCATCAGCCGGAAGGGCAAAATTCTTGGCTATGCGTTAAGGCTTGATTCCGGGCCATCCGAAATGGATCAAACGATTTTGTCGGAGCGCCGGTTCGGATCGGAGTTTAACAGCCTTCTTTTGAAAATCGATGAAACCTCTTCCAATATCGGTCCCGACACCCCTTACTCGAAGCAGATGGTTTCGATTTTCCGGTATGCATACACGACAATAGTCCCAATTATTGGCGGGGGGGACCGATTGGGGACGTTGGTGCTCACGCGCAACGATGCCGCTTTTGTGGATGACGATTTGATTTTAGCAGAATATGGGTCAACTGTCGTAGCAATGGAAATTTTACGGGAACGTGCTGAAGAGATTGAGGAGGAAGCAAGGAGCAAGGCGGTTGTGCAGGTAGCAATCGGATCGTTGTCTTTCAGTGAATTGGAGGCCGTTGAGCATATTTTCGAGGAGTTAGAAGGCAGAGAAGGGCTTTTGGTTGCCAGCAAAATTGCCGATCGGGTTGGCATCACACGTTCCGTTATTGTCAATGCGCTCCGCAAACTGGAAAGCGCCGGAGTCATTGAGACGCGTTCTCTTGGCATGAAAGGCACATACATTCGCATTTTGAATGACCAGTTGATACAAAGTATCGAACAGTTGAAAACAAAGCTGTAGCTTGAAAAGTGTGAGTTTTTTCACAGAACTACGGCATAAATACGAAAGTCCTGTCTTCTGAAAAAAGATAGGGCTTTTTTCTTATTGTAAGTTAGGTCATTATCTTCCATCATTAGAACTGTGATAAGCAATTTTACATATTTCTACATTGAGGTTCTACTTCAAATGAAGCAATGCGAGATAATGTCGATTTAAGAAGGAATCAAAGTTTCACTTGTTGAATAAGAACAAAAACATTCTAGTGAAAGTGGGTATTAAGGATGTCTTTCTTGGATAAGCCAAGCTGGAATCTGATGGAGAGAACTCTGGATTCTTCAGCGCTTCGACAGAAAGTGATAGCAAATAATGTCGCAAATGTCGACACGCCGTTTTTCAAGCGATCCGACGTCGTTTTCGAGGAAATACTGGAAGGTCAAATGAGTCCCGCTACCCCCCCTATAGAAGGATATCGGACAGATAGGAGACATTTTTTTATAGGTAAATCGACCAATGGAATAACTCCGGAAATAAAAGTCGACGAAACGACAGCGATCAACAACAACATGAACAACGTCGACATGGATTATGAAATGTCACTGATGGCAAAAAACCAGCTTAAATATAATACGTTGATTCAGCAAATGAACAGCGAGTTCAAAAAAATGCGAACCGTACTGGGGGGAAGATAATAAACGATGAGACTGACAAACGGATTTGACATTAGTTCGTCTGCACTTACTGCACAGCGATTGCGGATGGATGTTATTTCTTCCAACATCGCGAACGCCGATACGACCCGCGCTAAAATGGTCAACGGCAAATGGGTCCCGTATCAAAGGAAGCTGGTATCCTTTGAAACGAAACCGCAGCCGACATTCGCGCAAACGCTGAATTCAGCTATGGCTGACGGAACAGGCGAAGGGGTCCGGGCCAACAAAATTTTTGATGATACGTCGCCGCTCAAGCAAGTATATAATCCGACCCACCCCGATGCGGACGAGAACGGATTCGTCTACATGCCTAACGTAGATGTGCTGAAAGAGATGGTCGACATGATTTCGGCAACGAGATCTTATGAGGCTAACGTCACAGCGCTGAATGCCAGCAAATCGATGATTACGAAAGCTTTGGAAATCGGTAGATAATTCAGAATAGGGAGGAAACGGCTTCATGATCGACAAAATTAGTTACAGTCCGGTGAATGTTATGAGCACTGTTCAGCCGAAAGACCGTTCGGGCGAAGGTGCGGCGGACTTGGGAAAGCAGTTTGGAACGTTCCTGAACGATGCGATTACAAACCTGAACAATCAGCAGCAGCAAGTCGACCAATTGAACCAAAGCTTCATTAAAGGCGAACTTTCGGATGTGCATCAATTGACGATAGCTTCAGAGAAAGCGTCTCTGGGACTGGAACTTACGGTTCAAGTGAGAAATAAGATTCTTGAATCGTATCAGGAAGTTATGAGGATGCAGTTGTAATACATATACGACTAAAAGTTGAAAATGAAACCAAGTTTCAATGAGGTGAGAAAGTGAACGAGAACCTGCTCCAGTATTGGGACAAAGTCAAACAATATTGGAATCGATACAGTAGAACGACGAAAATCACTTTCATAGCCACGGTTTTCCTTCTAGTTCTTACTGCGGCAATAATTAGCTATAACTTATCCAAAACCGAATACTCGTTAGCTTTTACAGACTTGCAGCCCAGCGATGCAGCTTCCATAAAAGGCTACCTGGATACGGCCAAGATCCCTTATCACCTTAGCGCTGACGGCAAAAGCATCGAAGTGCCGAGCAATCAGGTGGCTAACGTGAAGCTTGAAGTCGAGTCGCAAGGGCTGAACAAGAACGGTTCGTTAGGATTCGGCGCATTCAGCCAAAACAGTTCTTTCGGCATTACGGACAACGAATTCAAAGTCAAGTACATAAACGCAGTGCAAGGCGAACTGCAGCAGCTGATTAATTCGAATCAAGCGATCAGCAGCTCCAAAGTATTGATTTCCCTTCCTGAGGAAGGACCGTTTTTGCAGCAGCAGCAAGAAAAGGCTTCCGCCTCCGTCGTGCTGCAGATCAAACCGGGATACAGGCTGGATCAGGCCAAAGTGGATACGATCTACAATCTGGTCTCGCACAGTGTGAAAAATTTGCCGCTGGAAAACATTACGATTTCCGATCAATACGGTGAAAGCCTGGTTTCTTCCAAATTGGGTGGGCAATCGTCGGCCAGTCTGGTTGCGAACCAGTTCGATATCAACAATCAATTCCGCAACGATTTGCAAAAAAACATTAGCAGCATGCTAGGCCGGATGCTCGGTCAAGACAAAGTCATCGTCAGCGTGTTCTCGACGATGAACTTCGATCAGAAGAAAAGCCAAGAGAAGCTTGTAACGGCTCCGAATCAAGTGGACCAAAAAGGTTTGGAAATTTCGTTGCAGGAAGCATCCAAATCGTATCAAAGCGATGGAGCTGCGCAAAACGGAGGAGTCCCGGGAACAGGGACAACCGATGTGCCCGGCTACCCTGGAAGTTCCGGTGCCGGCAAATCTACTTCCGAAGAAAACAGCAAGACTGTAAATTACGAAGTGAACCGGATTACCAACGATATCGTTTCGTCTCCTTATGTTGTCAAAGATTTGAGCATTAACGTAGGCATCGAGCCTCCGGTTAAGGATGATCCGAAGTCTTTGACGCAGGAAACGAAGGATGCCATCCAGGATGCTTTGGTGAATATTGTCAGAGCTGCGCTGGCTGATAATAAAATTACTTATACTGACGTTGAATTGAAAAATAAAGTTAAAATTATTCCACATTCTTTTGTAACACAAGCCGATACGGCCGCATCCAAAACAACAACTTACCTGACTTACGGCGGTTTGGCTCTTGCCGCTTTAGCGTTAGGGCTTGTTGCCGGACTTATTATCAGAAAGCGTAGGAAAGCAGCTCAGCTGGAGGAAGAACTAGCTATGCCGGCGGCGACGAAAGCGGAGCTTCCTACAGTCGATTTAGAAACTGTATCTAATGATAGTCAAGTGCGCAAACAATTGGAAACTCTTGCGAAAAAGCGACCGGAGGATTTCGTCAATCTGTTGCGTACTTGGTTAGCAGACGAATAGAGGTGCACTTTTTTGGCGAGAACAGCTCTGCAAGGGTTAACGGGAAGACAAAAGGCCGCTATTCTTTTGATCAGTCTAGGCCCTGAAGTTTCTGCTCAAATCTTCAAACACTTGCGGGAAGAAGAAATTGAACAGTTAACACTGGAAATTGCAAACGTTAGAAAAGTGGATTCGCTCGAAAAAGAATCCATTCTGGCGGAATTTCATCAAATTTGCTTAGCGCAGGAGTTTATCTCTCAGGGCGGTATCGCTTACGCTAAGGATATTTTGGAGAAGGCGCTCGGTTCTCAAAAGGCGCTGGATATTATTAATCGTTTGACCGCCACGCTGCAGGTTCGGCCGTTCGATTTCGCTCGCAAGGCGGAACCGGCACAAATTCTCAATTTTATTCAAAATGAGAATTCACAAACGATTGCGCTCGTTCTTTCTTATTTGGAAGCCGATCAAGCTTCAATTATTTTATCGTCGCTTCCCCAAGAGAAGCAGGCCGATGTTGCTAAACGGATCGCGTTGATGGACAGCACTTCTCCTGAAGTTATCAGTCAGGTGGAGCGCGTGCTTGAACAAAAGCTTTCATCTACTGTGACCCAGGATTACACAAATGCAGGCGGTATCGCATCGATCGTTCAGATTCTGAACGGCGTCGACCGCGGAACGGAGCGTACGATTCTCGACTCTCTGGAGATTCAAGATCCCGAGCTTGCGGAAGAGATCAAAAAGCGGATGTTCGTCTTCGAGGATATCGTCAATATCGACAACCGTTCGATCCAAAGAATTATCCGCGATATCGAAAATTCAGACATGCAGCTTGCGCTTAAAGTGGCGAGCGAAGAAGTTCGCGACGCCTTGTTCAAAAACATGTCCAAACGTATGGCCGAGACGTTCAAAGAAGAAATGGAATATATGGGTCCAGTGCGTTTGCGCGATGTTGAAGAAGCTCAAACGCGAATTGTCGCCACGATTCGCCGCCTAGAAGAATCCGGTGAAATTATCATCGCTCGCGGCGGAGGAGATGATATTATTGTCTAATGTCATTAAATCTTTTGCATACGTGTCTTTAGATGATAAAAAGCAGTTGGAAGTGATCACTCCCGTTCAATTGCTGCGCGCCGGTCTGCTTGATGACGAAGAAGCGGCCAAACAGCAACTGACACCGGAACAACTGCAGGAGCTTCATGACGCTAATAGCATGAAAAACCAAATCATCCAGGATGCCGAGACTTTCGCCGAAGAACAAATTCAGTTGGCGATGCAGGAATGCGCTGCGCTCCGCGAACAAGTTAACGCTGAAATTAATTCATGGTGGTCGGAACGCAGGGCCCAGGATGAAGCGCATGTGGCTGAAGCTCAGCAGGCCGGATTCGAGGCCGGTTACCAGCAAGGCGTCATGCAGGCTGAAGAAGCGCTTCGTCAGGAGTATACCGGAATGCTGGCGGATGCACGTTCCATTTTGGAGCAAGCCTATACGCTAAAACAGCAGATCATTCAGGAATCGGAGCCGTTCTTGATCGAGCTCAGCACATCGATCGCCGAGAAGGTGATCGCCCGGCAGTTGAGCATGGAGCCGCAATGGAGCGTAGATCTGATCCGAAAAGTATTGTCGCGCAGACGGGAAAAAGGCATTATTACGCTTTGTGTCTCACCGTCACACTTTGCCTACATTCAGGAGGCGCGCGAAGAGCTGCTGACATCCATTGATTCGCAGGCCGAGTTGGAAATTATTCCTGATTCTACGGTTCAGGATCACGGCTGCGTCATACGTTCTTCATTCGGCAGCATCGACGCCAGAATCGATACACAGCTTAAAGAAATTAAGACGGCCCTGCAGGAAATGGCCATTCGCAGCGAGGGATCGGATTCATGAGCTACAGTATACCTTCTGCCGCCAAATACATAGAACATTTGCCCCAAATCGATCCGATTCGCGTGAACGGCAAAGTTACGCAAGTGATCGGCCTTACCGTTGAGTCGGAAGGTCCGGATGTCAGCATCGGCGATCTTTGCTACATCTATCCTTTGAAATCCAACAAGCCGCTCAAAGCGGAAGTGGTCGGATTTCGCAGCAATAAAGTGATACTGATGCCGCTGGGCGAGCTGGATGCCATCGGTCCGGGCTGCGATGTTGTCGGCACCGGCAAGCCGCTTACCATACAGGTCGGCCATGAACTGCTGGGTAAAGTGCTGGACGGATTGGGACAGCCGCTGGACGGTTCGTTTTTGCCGTCGAGAATGGCCCAGTACTCGACGAACAACGCGCCGAGCAACCCGCTGATTCGCCCGCGCGTATTGAATCCGATCAGCGTTGGAGTGCGCTGCATCGACGGATTGTTGACGATCGGCAAAGGGCAGCGCGTCGGTATTTTCGCCGGTTCCGGCGTCGGCAAGAGCACGCTGATGGGCATGATTGCCCGCAACACCTCTGCCGATGTGAACGTCATCGCGCTTATAGGCGAGCGGGGCCGCGAGGTGCTCGATTTTATCGAAAGAGACTTAGGTTCGGAAGGGCTCGCCCGTTCGGTAGTCATCGTAGCGACGTCCGACCAGCCGGCATTGATCCGGATCAAAGGGGCGATGATCGCCACCAGCATTGCCGAATATTTTCGCGATCGCGGCCTTAACGTTATGATGATGATGGACTCCGTCACCCGCTTTGCGATGGCGCAAAGGGAAGTCGGACTGGCCGTCGGCGAACCGCCTGCGACCCGCGGTTATACGCCTTCCGTCTTTGCGATGCTTCCCCGCTTGCTGGAACGTTCGGGAACGGGGCCCAAAGGCTCGATCACCGCATTTTATACGGTGCTGGTAGATGGCGACGACATGAATGAGCCGATCGCGGACGCAGTTCGCGGTATTTTGGACGGCCACATCGTGTTGAACCGCAGCATCGCGAACAAGGGCCATTATCCGGCTATCGATGTGTTATCAAGCGTAAGCCGCGTCATGAAAGAAATCGTACCGCAGGAACATATGGAAGCGGCTGACCAGTTGAAGCGTCTTCTTTCCATTTATAAAGATTCGGAAGACCTCATTAATATCGGGGCGTACCAGAAAGGTTCCAACCCGGATATTGACATCGCGATCGATAATATTCAAACGATATGGGATTTTACGAAACAAAAAACGTCAGAAAAGCTTACATTTGACGAAGCGCAGCAGCGATTGATTCAAGAATTTTACAAGGGATGAGGGAGCTGAATGAAGTTCAGGTATTCCTTTCAGCAAATTGTAGATTTGAAAAATAGCGAGCGATCCCAGGCAGAATGGGGATTGTCGGAAGCGATCGGCGAATTGCGGAATGTGGAAACGAGCTTGAATGAATTGTTTGTGCAAAAAGACCAGCTTCAGCATCAAATTGCAGACGCTTCCGGCCAGTCGGTTTCCATTTCCGAAGTGCTGCTTTTGCAAAATTATATGAATCATCTGGATCAGCAAATCGTGCGCAAGCACCAGGATATTGCGGCCGCGCAGCGGGTCGTCGAAAAGAAACAGGAGCATTTGACGGAACGCATGATAGATGAAAAAGTGTGGACGAAAGCAAGAGAGAAGGCCTTCCATCAATTTCAATCGTTCGTTGCGAAGAAAGAGCAGGAAGCTCTTGATGAGATGGCTACCAACCGCTTTAAGCGATTATCGTATTGAAATGCCTTAGAGAGGGAGAGAGAAGATGGCCGATACGACCACGGAGGGCACTTCCTACAGTGCGTTGGAACGATTTCTGATATGGTTTGTCATTCCGTTTGTATTTACGGCGGTTCTGCTCTTCGTATTGCTGTCTATCTTCGATTACGACATCAAGAGCAGTATCCAGAAAGCACTGCATAATACACCGGTAATTGGCAGTATCGTTCCTGCGCCGAAAGAAAAGGCGGCTGCGACGGCAGGCTCCGGCAAAACGCCGACGTCGGACCAAAGCGCGAAGTCGAAGGACGATGAGATTGCGAAGCTGAACGCCAGAGTTGCAGAACTGGAAGCAGCTTTGCAGAAGTCGGATACCGCCTCCGCGCAAAAGGATCAGTCTTTGAAGGATTCGGAGGCCAAGGCGGCCGATCTGGAGGAGAAGCTGAAGGATAAGACGCAAACCGAAGAAGAATACAACAACCAGATTACACAGCTCGCCAATCTTTATGGGAAGATGACGCCAGGCAAAGCGGCGCCGATTATGGAAAATTTGACGCCCAAAGAAATGGTGCTCGTCTTCTCGATGATGAAGCCTGACGCCCGGGGAGCTATTCTTGAAAAAATGGATCCGAAGAAAGCCGCAGACGCTTCAATCGGACTTAAAGACGTAACGACTGTCAAGGACAAAGAAATCGCCGCTCTTCAAGAGAGACTGAAGCTGAACGGAGCCGATGCCGCGAAGTCCGCGACTTCGGTCAGCAAAACCGACTTGGGTCAAACCTTTGCGAATATGACTCCGAAAAGCGCAGCCAATGTGCTGATTGAAATGAACAAGTCCAACTCTGACAAAGTGCTGGCCATTTTGAGCGGGATGGACAACGCGTCGCGTTCCAAAGTCATGTCTGCTCTGTCTGATGCCAACAAGGAAATGGCTGCTTCGATTACAGCGAAGCTTGCCCAGTAACCTTCAGACTCCATGAAGGGAGGTGAAAATAAATGGACGTACAGATGTCGATTACACCGTCTGCCGGCACGAAAACTTCCGCTTCCGGAGGCAAAACGGCAGCAGGCAGCAGCAGCGCGGGCGCTTTTACCCAAGTCCTGGATGGGCAGCTTGTGCAAGGAAGCCAGGCTGATTCGACCAACCCGACTGATCCGGCCGTCGCATTGGCAGGACTTTTGCAAATGCTGCAAAGCTTGATCATCCCGGTGCAAAATGTGGTGCAAAGCCCGAGTGAACAGACGGAAACTTTGCCCGAAACGCTGGTTCAAGCGATGAACAGCAATCCGGGTTTGGCGCAGCAGCTTTTGCAGGATCCGAAGATGAAGCAGTGGTTTGAGCAAGCAGAGCAAATTCTGGGCGCGCTGACCGAGAACCAGGCTGGTAAAACGGCGTCTTTGCCTGCTGCAAGCGGGGGACAAGCGGTAAGCTCAGTCAACCTGCAGGCGCAAAATACGCTGTTGACCTTGGCCACTTTGACCAAGCAGCAGCCGGACAATCCGATTTTGCAATATGTGAACCAGCAGTTGCAGGACGTCATTCAACCGATCTTGCCTGCGATTGTCGCCGGGCAGCAGCCGCAGCTGAAAGCACAGCAGGCAGCAGCTCAACAGCCGGCCGTCGCGGAAGCCGCAGCGAGTGAAGAAACGCCGGCCGTTCCGGTTGCGCCCCTTCATGCGCAGAACAAGCGCACCGCAGCGAAGCATGCCGAAGTAAAACCGGCAAGTAAAGAAGAAACTGTGCAGACGGTACAGACTGCCAAGTCGAAGCTTGAACTGCTGGCGGTCAAAAATGCGATGATCGCGCCTATATTCCAGACTAAAACCGAAACCGACGATTCGGCCGATGTTTTACAGCCGCTTCCGACAGAAGCAGAAGAGCATGCGAACCCTTTCATTAATTTGGCCGACGTGCAAAAGAGCCAGTTCGGAACGGCGCCTGCCGAGAAATTAGTTACGCAAACTTTGCATGCAGCTAATTTTGCCGAAGAGATGACGGATCATGTGATGAAAAACATGAAAATCACGCTTGCCGAAGGAATCTCCGAAGCCAAGCTATCCCTGTTCCCGAAAAACCTCGGGCATGTTGACGTGAAAATCACAATGCACGAAGGGCAGTTGATCGCACAGTTTGCCGCTGATACCGCAGCAGGCCGACAAATGCTGGAAAGCCAGCTTCCACAGCTTCGTCAAGCACTGCAATCTCAAGGTCTGCAGGTTGAGAAGCTGGAAGTGACGCAAAGCCCGGGCATGCAATCCGGCATGTTCCAGGATCAGCGCCAGCAGCAGTCACCCAATCAAACGTTTCGTCAAAACAAAAACCGCTCCGGAAATTACGAGCAGGAAGCGATTGATTTTAACCAGGAAATAGCCGGAGCCGCTCAAACTCGTACCGCTGTCTATGGGAATTCCTTCGATGTAATTGCCTAACAGTGATGAATGCCAGGCAAACGGAGGTGAATTATGGCTACGAATCCAGTCTCGGGCAATGTTAAGGACATCATAAACACCGGGCAGACCAAGCAAACAAAAGAAAAAAATACAGGCACGCTTGGAAAAGACGATTTTCTCAAAATTTTGATTACACAGCTTCAAAATCAGGACCCGACCCAACCGCTGCAGGATAAGGAGTTCATTGCGCAAATGGCGCAGTTTACTTCCGTCGAACAGTTGACCAACATGGCCGGGGAAATGAAATTAATGAGGCAGTCGATTGGATTTGTTTCCGGTCTGATCGGCAAATCCGTCACCTGGACAAGCACCGATTCCTCGGGCTCCTCCACTCAAAAAACGGGTATTGTCGACTCCATCACGATGAAAGACGGCAATCAATATGCCAACGTGAAAGGAGAGGAAATTTCTCTGGACAAGCTCAGTAAAATCGAGAATGCCGGAGAAACCAAATGACGGAGCGGATATCCATTGGACAGCTGTATCCCAATGCGCTTCCACCGGCGTCAGCTAAGCGAGTGCCGGTACAGCAGCAGGCGTCTACTTCCGGCAAGCCTACGTTTCAGCAGCTTCTTCAGGATCAGATGGTGCATTTTAGCCATCATGCCGAAGTCAGGCTTAAAGAACGGGGTATTCAATTAAAGCCCGAACAGCTGGATCAGCTTAGCTCGGCGATTGACAAGGCCGCAGCAAAAGGGGCCAAAGATGCGTTGATGCTGCTGAATGGCAATGCTCTCATTGTGAATGTGCCGAACCGGACTGTTGTGACGGCGCTGGACGGCAATTCGATGAATGAACATGTTTTTACGCAAATCGATAGTGCTGTAATTATTTCCTGACAGTCAGGCCGGACCGTTTAGGAGGCCTGGAGCCGCCGAACGATAGAAGCGGCTCGCATCAATATTTGCAAGAACAATAGGAGGCTGCTACATGCTAAGGTCATTATATTCAGGCGTTTCTGGTATGCGTGGTTTTCAAACAAAATTAGACGTTATCGGCAATAACATCGCTAACGTGAACACGATCGGCTTCAAAGAGAGCCGGGTTATGTTCAAAGATATTTTAAGCCAGACGGTCGCAGGTGTCAGCGCTCCGAACGATACTCGCGGTGGAGTGAACGCCCAGCAGGTAGGTCTTGGTGTTAGCCTGGCGGCCATCGATACGGTTCATACGGCAGGCAGTGCGCAAACAACCAATGTGGCCACGGATTTGCGGATTGACGGGGACGGATTTTTCCTTGTCGGAAACGCTGCGGGCACAAGTGAGCAAACTTACTTGACAAGAGCGGGCAACTTTTCTTTGGATGCTAACGGCAATCTTGTTACGGCCGACGGCCTTCATGTTTTCGATACCAGTGGCGCGCCGATTAACATCGATCCTGCCACCATCCTTTCGTTCTCGATCGCCAAGAACGGCGACATTATCGGCGTGGATGCGGCCGGTGCGACTTCAACCGTAGCGACTATCGGGGTTATGAAAGTAACGAACCCTGCCGGTCTTCAAAAAGTAGGCGGGAACTTGTACCAGATGACCGCGAACGCCAACGCAACGACGGAAATAGCTCCGATAGCGCCAGGGAGTTCGGGGGCAGGTTCGCTGATTTCAGGCCAGCTTGAAATGTCGAACGTAGATTTAACGGGCGAATTCACGGAAATGATCGTTGCGCAGCGCGGTTTTCAGGCGAATTCAAGAATTATTACAACTTCTGACGAAGTGCTTCAAGAGGTCGTCAACCTGAAACGATAGGCTTTAGCTTGAATGTAAGATAGGGCGGGGAGGAGAGGCCTTTACAAGCAGCCTCCCCCCATACTTGTGCAGGAGGAGAATAATGATTTCTCTCACTCGGTTAAACGGCAAGCTCGTAATCATCAATGCACTCTTGATAGAAATGGTTGAAGAAACCCCGGATACCATGATTACCTTGACAACAGGCAAGAAAATCACGGTTCTCGAAAAGGCCGAGGTTGTGGTAAGCTTAGTGCGAACCTACATGCAGGAAATTGGTTCGATTCGAGCGACAATATTGTCCAGGGATGCGGAGGGTTCGTAGGTGTTCAAGAATAAAATTTTTATACTTATCGTTTCCATACTTATCGCCATTACGCTGATTTTGACAGCTGCCTTTGTACTGTGGAATTACATGGAAAAAAATAACGAATCAAAAGATCCGTCCGGACAAGCTCAAGCGGCAGTTGCATCGGTCAAACCGACGAAACCGCCGACGGCTGAACAAGTTAAGGCCAATACCGCTTACGTGAAAGATATTTTGACGAACCTTTCAGGCGGCGGCTTCATTAAAATGACCTTGGCTTTTGAACTCGAAAACAGCAAGGGGAAAGCCGAATTCGATAATTTGCTTGATTCTGCGGTGAAAGGAACGATTGTTCAAACGCTCGCCGACATGACCACCGAACAGGTTCAAGGAAGCAAAGGAAACGATCTTCTGACTTCCAACTTGATGAATAAACTGAATCCGTCATTGCAAGAAGGTAAAATCAAGCAGATTTGGATCACCGATAAAGTGCTTCAATAGCTCGCATATGAACTTGGCTCTAAGGGGGTGACTCTATGGTTGATGTGTTGTCGCAAAATGAGATCGACGCCTTGCTTGCCGCTCTATCCTCCGGAGAAATGGATGCGGAAGAGCTCAAGAAAGAGGAGACGCAAAAGAAGGTTAGGGCTTATGACTTTAAGCGCGCAGTGCGCTTTTCCAAAGATCATATTCGAAGCTTAACCCGTATTCACGAGAACTTTGCGCGCTTTTTAACGACGTATTTTTCCGCTCAGCTTCGTACGTTCGTGCAAATTAACGTGGTGCAGGTTGAACAGCTGCCTTACGATGAATTTATTCGTTCGATCCCTAAAATGACCATTTTGAACATCTTTGAAGCAGAACCTTTAGAGGGTCGAATGGTGCTTGAAGTGCATCCCAATGTAGCTTTTGCCATGTTGGACCGTTTGCTGGGCGGAGCAGGTACATCCCCCACAAAAATCAATACGTTGACGGAGATCGAAACGATTGTCATGGAGCGAATTTTCAGCAGAGCTTTCGATAGCCTTCAAGAGGCTTGGAAAACGGTTATTGACATATCGCCAAGACTGGAAGCTCTGGAAACGAATCCGCAATTTATGCAAATCGTCTCGCCCAATGAAACGATCGCGTTAATTTCGCTAAGCACCAAAATCGGCGATACGACAGGGATGATTAACCTGTGTATTCCGCACGTCGTCATCGAACCGATCATGCCTCGACTATCCGTGCATCACTGGTTCGTCTCGCAAAAGAAATCGAGAGCTCCCGAAGAAGTCGAAGCACTTCAGTCACGTTTGGAGAAAGCCAAGCTGCCCTTGATTGCAGAGCTGGGAACATCGGAAATTTCGGTTCGGGATTTCCTGAACCTGGCGATCGGGGACGTCATCCCGCTGCAAAAAACTGTTGACGCTCCGCTCCAAGTGAAAGTGGGCGAGAAGCTCAAATATCTTGGAAGCCCTGGTACCGTTAGAGGAAAAATGGCCGTGCAAGTCACGGATATCGTGAATGAAGGAGAAGAAGATCATGACGAATAATAAAGATTATTTGTCTCAAGAAGAGATTGATGCTTTGTTAAGGCAGACTTCGGATGACAGTTCTGACGCTTCCATTCATACAGCTCCCAAAATTGAAGAATATTTGTCTTCACTTGAGAAGGACGCCCTTGGGGAGATCGGAAACATTACGTTTGGCAGTGCTGCGACTGCGCTTTCGACTTTGTTAGGTAAAAAAGTGGACATTACGACTCCGCTAGTGTCGGTCATCTCGAAAGAGCAATTGGAAGAACAGTTTCCAAAACCGCATGTTGCCGTTCACGTTAATTATGTGGACGGATTCGACGGCATTAACTTGCTTGTTATTAAAGTAAGGGATGCCCAAGTTATCGCCGACTTGATGATGGGCGGGGACGGCACCGGCGGAGATGAGAATCTGAGCGAGATTCATATTAGCGCCGTGCAGGAAGCGATGAATCAAATGATGGGTTCGTCGGCAACTTCGATGTCTACCATATTCAACCGGTTTGTCAATATCTCTCCTCCTGGAATCGACATATTAAATTTGTCGAAAGGAGAAGGAAAATTACCGGATGAGGACGTATTTATTAAAATATCGTTCCGACTGACGATTGGCGATTTGATCGATTCCAATATTATGCAGCTCCTTCCAGTGCCGTTTGCCAAAGAAATGGTATCCACTCTTATGGGCGGAGGCTCCGATTCGGCCATGGAAGCGGCACCTGCGGCACAAGCTTCTGCGCCGACGCACGTTCCTGCTGAGCCTAGCGCTCCAGCACGGCAAGAAGTTCAAACGCCGCCGGCGGCACCCGCTGCTCCGCAGCATAATCAGCCGATGTATCAACAACCGCCTGCGTATGAGCAGCCGATGTATCAGCAGCCGCCAATGGGGCATCCGACATACCCGCCTCAACAGCCGATGTATCCGCCTCAACAACCGATGTACGGACAACCTCCGGCAGCTGCATACGGCGGAATGCCGAATCGCAATGTAAACGTGCAGCCGGTTCAATTTGGCAACTTGCAATCCGGTTCCATGGCGCTTGCGGATGATACGAATCTTAATTTGCTGCTCGATATTCCGCTTAAAGTAACCGTTGAGTTGGGTAGAACCCATAAGGTGATCAAGGATATTCTGGAACTGTCTCAAGGTTCGATTATCGAATTGGACAAACTGGCCGGGGAGCCTGTAGATATTTTGGTGAACAATAAGCTAATTGCCAAAGGCGAAGTCGTCGTCATCGATGAAAACTTTGGGGTTCGCGTCACTGACATCGTGAATCAGTGGGAAAGAATCCAAAAGTTACAATAACTTAATTTCCTAGGGGGACTGTTTACTAATGGCTAACCGAATTCTTATCGTGGATGATGCTGCTTTTATGAGAATGATGATTCGGGATATTTTATCCAAAAACGGATATGAAGTATGCGGGGAAGCGAATGACGGAGCGCAAGCGATCGAGAAGTTCAAGGAATTGAAGCCGGACCTGATCACGATGGATATTACGATGCCTGAAATGGACGGTATTCAAGCATTAAAAGAGATTAAAAAAATGGAACCTAACGCGAAAGTCATCATGTGCTCCGCGATGGGCCAGCAAGCGATGGTTATTGACGCAATTCAAGCCGGCGCTAAAGATTTCATCGTGAAACCGTTCCAGGCGGACCGCGTTATTGAAGCGATCAAAAAGACTCTCGGATAACGTTCTCGTTCGGTAGAGTCTTACGTAAACCGAAAGGGATGTGACCATGAGGAGACTCCTAGCCAAACTGCCGTTAGCCGCGATATTCGGACTTGTCCTCATGCTGTACGCCCAAACTGTATGTTTTGCCGAAATCGAGCCGGGCCAAAGCTTGCCTGAGCCTGATTTTACGGCGGGAAGCAGTACGTTGGATTCGTTTAAAATGATCGGCAAGGTCATATTTTTTCTCATATTCATTATTTTGCTGTTCTTGGTTCTTATTAAATACTTAGCCAAAAAAAACAAGGGCTCTTTCTTCGGAAATTCGATTCGTTCTCTGGGCGGTGTGCCGCTTGGACAAAACAAATCGATTCAAATCGTCGAAATCGGTCATTCGCTCTTTGTAGTTGGCGTCGGTGACAATATCCAGCTGCTGGATAAAATCAATGACGCCGATGAAGTGGCTTACATAACGGAACTGCTTACTTCGTCGCAAGCTCAGCAGCAAGGATTCATTCCTGTAGGCAAATGGTTAAGCAAGACTCCGTTCGGCAAGAAAGCGGTCGAAGAGGAAGAGGAGATTACCGCTTCCTTCCATCAGGTATTTCAGGATAAGCTGCAGCGTGTAACAACCCGCAACAAAAGCGTGGAAGAATGGATGTCGGATCAAAAACAAAAAGATCGGTTGAATGGCGAATGAAAAGAAACAAATTAGCACTCATTGTACTTATTGCTGTAGTGTCCGTTTTTGCATGCTCGTTGACAGCCGCTGCTGCGGACCCTGATCCCAACAATCCGATCCCCGGAATTAACTTGAACATCGGAACGAGCAGTGCCGGCGGATCGTCCAGTACAGTTACACTTTTGCTATTGCTGACCGTTTTGAGTCTGGCTCCGTCCATTCTCATCTTGATGACGAGCTTTACTCGGATTGTCATCGTACTCGGTTTTGTCCGTACGTCGCTAGGCACACAATCGATGCCGCCGAACCAGGTGCTCATCGGGCTAGCCTTATTTCTAACTTTCTTTATCATGTCGCCTACGCTCAGCGAGGTGAACAAAACGGCACTGCAGCCTTATTTGAACGGCCAGATCAATCAGACGGAGGCCTTTCAAAAAGCTGCGGGCCCGATGAAGAAGTTTATGTTTGACCATACGCGTCAAAAGGATCTCAAGCTGTTTCTTGATTACACCAAGGCGCCGAAGCCTACGGGCGTAGACGACATTCCCATTACGGCTTTGGTTCCTGCGTATGCAATCAGCGAATTGAAGTCTGCTTTTCAAATGGGCTTTATGATCTTTATTCCGTTTTTGGTCATCGACATGGTCGTATCAAGCACCCTGATGGCAATGGGGATGATGATGCTGCCTCCGGTCATGATATCGCTGCCGTTTAAGATTTTGCTGTTCATCTTAGTAGATGGCTGGTATCTTGTTGTGAAATCGTTACTACTCAGCTACAGCACATGATCAAGATGACGGAGGTCTTTTAAATGGGTTCGGAATTCATAATACGCATAGCGGGCGAAGCCGTGTATACGGTTCTCAAAGCGAGCGCCCCCATGCTGATAATCGGTCTGGTGGTAGGTTTGATTGTCAGCATTTTTCAGGCGACAACACAGATTCAAGAGCAGACCCTTGCTTTTGTGCCAAAGATCGTAGCCGTGCTGCTGTCGATACTCATCTTCGGTCCGTGGATTATGAATACTTTGGTCGACTTCACCTATAATTTGCTGAACAACCTTTACAAATTTGTTGGATAGGTTGTGAGGGAAATGGGACTCTTTATTCAGCTTTTGCCTAGCTTTATGCTTATTTTTTGTCGAATTACATCATTCTTTGTCGTGGTGCCGGTCCTATCTTCGCGCAATGTGCCTACGGTATTCAAAATCGGGTTATCCATCTTTATCTCATTGATTGTTTTCTCTGGCATGGGGATGGATCATTCGATAGCGATCGACGGGCAGTACATACTGTTAATTATTAGGGAAATGCTGGTCGGCATTCTTCTGGGGTTTCTTGCTCACATATTTTTTACGGTCGTCCAAACGGCCGGTTCTTTCATGGATATGCAAATCGGTTTCAGCATGGCGAATGTTATCGATCCTTTGTCCGGGATGTCTTCCCCGATGCTGGGGAATTTGAAGTACATGGTTGCCATTCTGCTGTTCCTGTCTTTCGACGGGCATCATTATTTCTTGAAAGCGATCATGGAAAGCTACCGCTGGGTTCCGCTGGATAACCAATTGTTTGACAGAATTTATGGCGGACAAATTTCGGATTTTTTGTTCCAATCTTTCGGCAAAATGTTTTACCTGGCTTTTCAACTTGCGGCGCCGATTATCGCTGCGCTTTTTTTAACCGATTTAGGGCTCGGTCTTTTAACCCGGGTTGCGCCTCAGTTCAACATTTTCGTCATTGGAGCACCGCTTAAAATGATGTTGGGTTTTATACTGCTAGTTCTGTTGTTTCCGGAGCTGATCTCGCAGTTTCAGGGATTGTTTTCTGCCATGTTCGAGTCTATGGAGAAAATGCTTCAGCTCATTGCGGGCTCACAGAAGCAAGCGCCGTAAGCCAGGAGGAAAGTTGTGTCTCACAAACTTCGTTTGCAGTTGGATTTGCAATGGTTTGCTGGAGAAAAGACGGAACCCGCGACACCGAAGAAAAGACAGGAAGTGCGAAAGAAGGGGCAAGTCGCCAAGTCGATGGAACTGCCCGCGGCCCTCATCTTGCTGTTTTCTTTTGTTTCTTTTCTCATGTTCGGCGGGTTTATGAAAGAGCGGATTGTCGGCATTTGCCGCAACATATTTGAGCATCAGCTGACGATGGACGTCA
Source organism: Paenibacillus sp. sgz302191 (assembly GCF_057749925.1). Lineage (NCBI taxonomy): Bacteria > Bacillati > Bacillota > Bacilli > Caryophanales > Paenibacillaceae > Paenibacillus > Paenibacillus sp. sgz302191. The sequence continues at coordinate 113,015 of NZ_JBYLHY010000024.1, read as the reverse complement.
CGAAAGGCAATGTGCAAGTGATATTTGCCGAACTTGTCACGCAAGGTCTGATCATTTTGGCCCCGCTTTTCTTATTGGCGTTAGTGATCGCAGTTATGGGGAATTATTTGCAGATCGGATTTATGTTTATCGGCGAGCCGCTGATGATGAAGTTTAATAAAATCAATCCGTTCTCCGGATTTAAACGGATTTTTTCGCTTCGCAGCATCGTCGAATTTTTGAAATCCAGCTTGAAGATGAGCATCATCGGGTATGTCGTGTATTCCACATTGATGGCTGAGAAAGTGAAGCTGCTCGGGCTCGGGCATGCACCGATCGAAACCGCGTTTTCGTTCATCGCTTCGATTACGATTAAGCTGGGAATCAAGATCGGCGCCATTCTTGTCGTGCTGGCCATACTCGACTACATATATCAAAAATATGAATTTGAAAAAAGCATCAGGATGTCGAAGCAGGACATCAAGGATGAGTACAAGAAAAGCGAGGGCGATCCTTTCATTAAAGGAAAAATCCGCGCCAAGCAGCGCCAGATGGCGATGCAGCGGATGATGCAGGAGGTGCCTAAAGCCGATGTTATTATTACGAACCCTACGCACTTTGCCGTAGCGCTGAAATATGATTCGAGCAATATGCAGGCGCCGACCGTCATTGCCAAAGGTACCGATCATATCGCTCTAAAAATTAGGGAAGTCGCGAAGCAAAACGGAATTTTAACGATGGAAAACAAGCCGCTGGCACGCGCGCTTCACGCGCAGGTAGAGATCGGCGAGGCGATTCCCGCCGAATTGTTCCAAGCCGTTGCCGAAGTGCTGGCTTACGTATACAGAATGAAAGGCAAGACTAGATAAACAAGGAATGGAGGTACATACTGTTGAGAATCAAAGATTTAATCGTCCTGGTAGGAATCATCGGAATCATTCTAATGATGGTTGTACCGATTCCTATTCCTTTGTTGGATTTTTTGCTGATTATTAATATTTCAGTCGCATTAATGATCATTTTGGTGGCCATGAACACACAGGAGGCCCTTCAGTTTTCGATATTTCCTTCCTTGCTGTTGATTACGACCTTGTTCCGGTTGGCGCTGAACGTTTCTACTACGCGGAACATTTTGGCGCACGCCGAAGCAGGTAACGTGGTCCGAACTTTTGGTTCTTTCGTAGCCGAGGGCAACATTGTCGTTGGATTCGTCGTATTCCTCATTCTTGTCCTGGTTCAATTTATCGTTATTACCAAAGGTTCTGAGCGTGTTGCCGAAGTTGCGGCGAGGTTTACGCTCGATGCGATGCCGGGGAAACAGATGAGTATCGATGCCGACTTGAACGCAGGATTGATTAACGAAACGCAGGCGCGCGAGCGCAGGCAAAAGATTGAACGCGAAGCCGATTTCTACGGAGCGATGGACGGTGCCAGCAAATTCGTAAAAGGGGATGCTATCGCAGGCATCATCATTCTCATCATCAACCTGATCGGCGGTTTTATTATCGGAATGACGATGAAAGGGATGTCTTTTCAGGAAGCGCTGCAAACATTTTCGATTTTGACGATCGGCGACGGTCTGGTCAGCCAAATTCCAGCGCTGCTCATTTCTACCGCTGCCGGTATTATTGTGACGCGGGCTTCTTCCGAAGGCAACCTGGGCCACGACATCACTTCCCAAATCACTTCACAGCCCAAGCTTCTATATATCGTTGCTGGGACGCTGGTACTGCTCGGCATTTTCACGCCGATTCATTGGTACACGACGTTCCCGATTGCCGGCGTATTGGTTTATTCAGCGATGAAGATGCAGAAGAACCTCGATCAAAAAGCGATCAAGGAAGAGCAGATGGTCGAAGAACAGCAGATCGAGGAAGTGCGCAGCCCGGAAAGCGTTATCGGCTTGCTGCAGGTCGATCCGATCGAGTTCGAGTTCGGCTACGGTCTAATTCCGCTGGCGGACACGGGGCAGGGCGGCGATTTGCTTGACCGGATCATCCTGATCAGGCGCCAATGCGCGCTGGAGCTCGGGATTGTCGTACCGGTCATTCGGATACGCGACAACATTCAGCTCCGACCTAACGAGTATATCATCAAAATTAAAGGGAATACGGTTGCGCGGGGCGAACTGCTCCTTAACCATTATTTGGCCATGAGTCCGGGAATTGACGACGATTCCATCTCGGGCATTGAAACGACAGAACCGGCGTTCGGCCTGCCGGCTTTATGGATCGACGAAGCCGCCAAAGAACGGGCCGAATTGTCGGGTTACACCGTAGTGGATCCGCCTTCCGTCGTGGCGACGCATCTCACGGAAATTATTAAGAAACATTCGTATGAGCTGCTGGGCCGTCAAGAAACGAAAGCGCTCATCGAAAATGTCAGAGAATCTTATCCTGCGCTTGTCGACGATTTGATTCCTGCCGTTCTGTCGATCGGGGACGTGCAAAAAGTGCTGGCCAAGCTGCTGAGAGAAAAAATTTCCGTTCGCGATCTGGTCACGATTTTAGAAACGCTCGCCGATTACGGTTCGTATTCGAAAGACCCGGAAATATTGACGGAATATGTAAGGCAGGCGCTGTCCAGGCAGATCACCCAGCAATATACAACTTCCGGAGATTCGCTCAAAGTGATTACGGTAGGCCCTTCCGTTGAGAAAAAGATCGCCGATTCGGTTCAGCAGTCCGAGCACGGCAGTTATTTGGCGCTTGATCCGTCTTCGTCGCAAATTATTTTTCACAGAGTCAGCGAACAAGTGTCCAAGCTGATTCAATCCGGCCAACAGCCGGTCATCCTGACTTCGCCTACGATCAGAATGTATTTGCGGCAGATGCTGGAACGCACGCTGCAGGATATTCCTGTCCTGTCTTATAGCGAGCTTGAACCGAGCGTTGAAATTCAGAGCATGGGAGTTGTCAATTTATGAGAGTAAAAAGATATGTCGTAGATTCCATGCCTGATGCGCTGCAAAAGATTCGTTCCGATTTGGGCAAGGATGCCGTCATATTGAATACGAAAGAAATTCGAACCGGCGGTTTTCTCGGCATGTTCGGCAAGAAAAGAATCGAGGTCATCGCTGCGATCGATGTGAATGCCGGCGGCACAGGTTCAGCCGTGCCTCAGCCTAAAATTCAACCTGCCAGACCGCCGCAGCCTTTGGCCGTTCCATCGATGCCGGCGGCGGCGTCTGCTCCGTCGAAAGAGCCGGTCTATCGTTCCGACTTCCCGGAAGTACCTGACGTTCTGGCTGCAGCCGTTCCGGCACGGAGAGAAGCTGCAGCCGTCCCTGCCAAGGCTGCTCCGGTTTTTTCTGCTGTGCAGCAAACTTATGCGCCGCACAGCGCGCCGGCGGCCGCAAGCGTCAAGGAGAAGGAAGAGCTGCTGCTCGATGAAATCAAGCAGATGAAGGAAATGATGCGCAAGCTCACGGTTTCCTCGGCTGCGGCGGAGGTGCTGCCCGAGCCGCTGCAAGTACTCGAGCAAAGGCTGCTCGACCAGGAAGTGGATCCTTTGCTGGCGAAGCAATTGACCGAACAAGTCATGCTCGATGCGCAGCAAAGCGGCGAGACGGTGACGGAGGAATCCGCCTTCCGGCTGATGCGTTCGCAGCTTGACGGTATCCTTCGATCCGGCGAGTGCAAGCGGATTTCTTCGGATACCCGGGTCGTTCATTTCGTAGGGCCGACGGGCGTGGGGAAGACGACGACGATAGCCAAGCTTGCTGCCGAACAGGTGTTGAAATACCAAAGGAAAGTCGGCTTCATTACTTCAGATACGTATCGGATCGCGGCGATCGAGCAGTTAAAGACGTATGCAACGATTCTCAACGTTCCAATAGAAGTCGTATTTTCCCCGCAGGATTTGGCAAAAGCATTTCAAAACCTGGAAGGCTGCGACGTTATTTTTATGGATACGGCAGGCCGGAATTTCAGAAATGAAATGTATGTATCGGAATTGAACGCCTTGCTCAAAACACAGGGAAACAGCGAAACGATCCTTGTTCTCAGCATGACGACGAAGTATCGGGATATGAAAGCAATTACTACTAATTTTAATAAATTCAAGCTGGACAAAGTTCTGTTTACTAAGCTGGACGAGACCGACTCCTTTGGCGCGATCCTCAACCTCGTCCATGAATTTTCGCTGCAGCTCTCCTACGTGACTAACGGTCAAAGCGTTCCTGACGATATATCGGAAATAAGTGAAGAGCAAATCATCGATCTGTTACTGGAGGAACCGGGAGCATGACTGACCAAGCAGAAGAGCTGCGGAACCTGGTACAAATACAAAATGAAAAAGGCACCAGAGCAACCAGGATTATCACTGTGACAAGCGGTAAGGGCGGCGTCGGAAAATCGAATTTTACGCTTAACTTCGCTCTAACGCTGCAGTCTCTGGGTTACAAGGTTCTAGTTTTTGACGCGGATATCGGACTTGCCAACATCGATGTGCTGATGGGCGTTTCTTCCAAATTCAGCTTGTATCATCTGTTGAAGAAGGAAAAAAGCATTTGGGACATTATTCAAAAAGGCGCCGGCGGCCTTGAGTTTATTGCCGGAGGATCGGGTTTTAACGATTTGCTTCGTTTGACGGAAGAGGAACTGGATTACTTCGCGGAGCAGGTAGCCCAGTTGAACGGATATGTCGACTTTATCATATTCGATACCGGCGCAGGCTTGTCGAAGGAGACACTGAGATTCATTCTTGCCGCCGAAGAAACGATCGTTGTTACAACTCCCGAGCCGACTTCGATTACCGATGCATACGCGATTATTAAAATGGTGAATGCGATGGGCCACAAGGTTTCGTTCAAACTGGTGATCAACCGCGTAACGGATTTCAAAGAAGGCAAGCAAACTGCCGATAAAATAAGTATGGTCGCCAAACAATTCTTGCAGCTCGATATTCCTACGCTGGGATTCGTAGATGACGACAGTTCGGTATCCAAAGCCGTGAAAAAGCAAATTCCTTTTACGGTCGCTTTTCCAAACTCTGCAGCTTCCAAAAGCGTCCACGCTTTGGCCGAGCGGTTTATCAGCGGCTCCCAGGCCGGCGAATCTGGGGCAACAGGTGTGAGAGGCTTTTTGAACAAAATGATAAGGCTTATGAAATAGGGATTCTTAGAGAGGCAAATTTCAAAGAAGCCCATAAAGGGAGGGAAGCAGCATGGCGTCTTATAACATACTTGTAGTAGACGACTCCGTCTTTATGCGCAGAATAATAAGCGATCTTATTTCTGAAAACCCGCAGTATCGCATTATCGGCACCGCCAAAAACGGCAAAGAAGCCATCGAGCAGGTGAAGCTGCTGCGTCCCGACGCTGTAACGATGGATGTGGAAATGCCCGAGATGAACGGTCTTGACGCACTTCAGCGGATTATGGCGGAACAGCCGACACCGGTTATCATGCTAAGCTCGTTAACGCAGGAAGGCGCCGCCGAAACGATCCGTGCGCTCGAATTGGGCGCCGTCGATTTTATCCGAAAGCCGTCGGGCTCGATTTCTCTCGACTTGTACAAAGTGAAGCAGCTGCTGCACGAGAAGCTGCAAATCGCGGTCCGCTCAAAGCTGCGGGCGATACAACCGCTTGCGACCAGGGTGATGCATCCTCCCGCGATGAAAAGCGGCTTGACGATGATGAAGCCCCCTGACCAGAAAGGCGGCGCAGCTCCCGCAGCGGGGGTAAGCCAGTTCGAGCATCTGGTGGCGATCGGAACTTCAACGGGAGGACCGCGGGCTTTGCATCAGGTGCTTTCGCAAATTCCTGCCGGCTTTCCGGCGCCGATTCTAATCGTTCAGCACATGCCTCCCAACTTTACGAAATCGCTCGCGCAGCGGCTGAACGACATTTCGCAGATCAAGGTCGTAGAGGCCCAGGAAGGCGAAGTGCTCCAGACCGCTACTGCTTATGTAGCTCCGGGAGGCTGGCACATGACAGCATACCGGGATACGTCCAAAACTTACAAAATCCGCTTGACGAAGGAAGATCCCCGTTCCGGCCACCGGCCTTCGGTGGATGTCATGTTTGAATCCCTGCTCGCTTTCAACGAGTTGAGGAGGCACATCGTCCTGATGACCGGCATGGGAAGCGACGGAGCGAAGGCGATGCTCGCTCTGCGGCAGCATGGAGCGGTTACCACGATCGCAGAGTGTGAAGAAACTTGTGTAGTCTACGGCATGCCGAGATCGGCTGTCGAATTGAAGGCCGCGATGCACGTGCTGCCTCAACAGGATATTGCATTGAAGCTGTCCCAAGCCGTGCTGACTTGAGAAGGCTGTGACAAGCAGGTTACTTATTGATCCTACCCGGAGGTGTGTGTGTTTGGAACTTAGTCAATATTTATCCATGTTTATCGATGAATCGAGAGAACACTTGCAAGCGATGAACGAGAACTTGCTCAGTCTGGAAAGCAACCCGCAGGACATCAGCATCGTGCACAATATTTTCCGCTCCGCCCATACGTTGAAAGGCATGTCCGCTACGATGGGATTTGAGGATATCGCTTCTCTGACTCACGAAATGGAAAACGTCCTTGATTTGGTGCGCAACAGCAAGCTGGCGATGAATTCGTTCATTTTTGACTGTATTTTCAAAAGTCTGGATTCCCTGGAGTCCATGGTGGAAGACATCATTCAGGGCGGGACAGGCAAAGCGGACGTGACCCAAATCGTAGCTTCGCTCCGTTCCATAGTCACGGGCGATTACGAAAAGCCGCAAGCTGCGGCGGCTGCGCCGAAGAAAGAGGGAGCCAAAGGGATTGAGGTCGATGAGTATCAATACTCCATTTTGCAGCAGTCGATCGATGCCGGATTCCTCGTCTTTTATATCGAGGTCAGCGTGCGCGAGGATTGCGTTCTAAAAGCGGCCCGCGCTTATATGGTATTCGATACTTTGGAAAGAAACGGCGAAATTGTCAAAGCGACGCCTTCGGTTCAAGATATCGAACAAGAGAAATTCGACCGTTCTTTTTCGGTTTACTACATTTCGAAAATCGATCAGGCTTCGCTGGAACAAGAGATTTTGAAAGTTTCCGAGATCGAATCGGCCGTCATCATTACCGTCGATTCGGAGTCGCTGGCCGAGATGTCGCGTCCGATCAGCGAGGTGGAAGCCGCCACACAGGAGATTGCGGCTGCGGTAGCGGCGGCAGTTCCGGCGGCTTCCGAGACGCCGGCGGCCAAGCCGGGTCCTGCGGCGCCAGCGAAGCCGGCTGCGGCTGGAGGAGCTCCCGTCGCCAATCGGACGATCCGCGTGGACATCGAGCGGTTGGACGCGCTGATGAACTTGTTCAGCGAGCTGCTGATCGATCGGGTTCGGTTGGAGCAATTGGCGAGCGAAGTGAAGCGCAACGATTTGACGGAAACCGTCGAGCATATGTCGAGGGTAAGCAGTGATTTGCAAAATATTGTCCTGAAACTGCGCATGGTTCCGGTAGATTCGGTATTCAACCGGTTCCCGCGCATGATCCGGGATTTGGCCAAATCGTTAAACAAAAAGGTCGATCTGGTCATTACCGGAGCCGAGACGGAGCTTGACCGCACGGTCATTGACGAGATCGGCGATCCGCTCGTGCATCTGCTCCGCAACTCGATCGACCACGGCATAGAGCCGATTAACGACCGCTTGGCCAGTCGCAAAAGCGAACAGGGCACGGTTCAATTGCGCGCGTTCCACAGCGGAAACCACGTATTTATTGAAATCGAAGACGACGGAAGAGGCATCAACCGCGAGAAGGTATTGAAAACGGCGCTGAAAAACGGCCTGATTACACAAGACCAGGCGGCGAAGCTGAGTGACAAAGAAGTTTACAACCTGCTGTTCGAGTCAGGTTTCAGCACGGCCGATAAAATTTCCGACATTTCCGGACGCGGGGTAGGTCTTGATGTCGTAAAAACGAAGATCCAGATGCTCGGCGGCCACGTACAGGTTGATTCGCGTCCGGGTCTGGGCAGCAAATTTTCCGTACAGCTTCCGCTGACGCTGTCGATCATTTCGGCGATGCTGGTCCGTCTGGGCAGCGAGAAGTACGCGATTCCGCTCTCATCTATCGTTGAAACGGCGGCGATTCAAAGAAGCCAGATTCGCAACATCCACGGGAACAAAATGATCGACTACCGCAATTCCGTCATTCCGTTAGTATCGCTCAGCAAGTTGTTCGAAGTTCCCGATTTCCTGGAGGAACAGGAAGAGGAAACCGAAATTGTCGTAGTCCGCAAGGGAGACAAGCAGGTTGCCTTAATGGTGGACGAATTTATCGGTCAGCAGGAAATCGTGTTGAAGACGATGGGCAAATATTTGACAGGGCTGTTCGCGATTTCGGGCGCAACGATTTTGGGAGACGGGCAGGTAGCCCTGATCATCGATCCGAATGCATTGATCAAATAGTGATCAATTAGATCAATTAGCCGGAATAGAGCCGGTAAACTCTAAGGAGGGTTTCACAATGGGAGAAGAAAAGAAAGTTATCGTATTTGCTCTTGGCACGGAAGAGTATGGCGTTGAAGTAGAGAAGGTACGTACGATTGAAAGAATGCAGCCCATGACCCGCGTTCCCAAAGCGCCGGAGTTTATTAAAGGCGTCATCAATTTGCGCGGCGTCGTTATTCCGATTATCGATCTTAGATCCAGGTTCGGACTTGAAACGCAGGATTATTCGGATGCGACGCGGATTATTATCGTATCCCAGGGCGAGTTTGAAGTCGGGCTGATTGTCGATTCCGCGAACGATGTTATCGATATCGATACGGACAACATCGATAACCCGCCTGAAATCGTCGGCGGCATCAAAGCCAAATATTTGGACGGCATCGCGCGCGTCGGTGAGCAAAGGCTGCTCGTTTTGCTTAATTTGGAGCAGGTGCTGGATCGCCACGAAATCCAACAATTGGAAAGAGTTGAGGAATAACAAGTGGATGTGTTTAAGGATTTAGCCGATTTTCAAATGGACGTGCTTAAAGAAGTGGGGAACATTGGCGCGGGGCATGCCGCTACCGCGCTTTCCACTCTTCTGGACAAGCCGATCGATATGTTGGTGCCAAAGGTGAGAATGCTGCCCTTTGAGGAAATTTGCGAAAGCGTCGGTGGAGCGGAGACTGTCGTTTTGGCCATCTTTTTGCGTGTCGAAGGCGATGCGCCGGGAAATATGTTCTTCATCCTCCATTTGGAATCAGCTAAAAATATTTTGAGAGACCTGGTGGGACTCGAAATTCAAAATGAGGACGAATATTCCGAATTGGAACTTTCCGCTTTGAACGAAATAGGAAACATTTTGGCCGGCTCTTACTTGTCTTCGCTGGCGGATTTCACGCATCTGAACATGCAGCCGACCGTACCTTCGCTCGCTATCGATATGGCTGGAGCTATACTGAGTTACGGCTTGTTGCAGTTTGGCGAAATGGGGGATCAGGCTTTATTAATCGATACTAAATTTTTGGAAGGGGAAAATGAAGTACAGGGACATTTTTTCCTAATCCCTGATCCGGAATCGTTTGGGAAAATATTCGTAGCTTTAGGGGTAGACTCTCCATGACTCAAGACAATTTGATCAAAGTAGGAATGGCTGACCTGAACGTCGCGCACTTGACGGGCGTATTGAAGACGACAGGGCTTGGGTCTTGCGTGGGCGTTACCCTGTTCGACAACCGCGTCAAGGTCGCAGGTATGGCTCACGTCATGCTTCCATCATCGGAAATCGCCCGCGAAGGCTCCGTCAACATCGCTAAATATGCGGACACCGCCATTCCGGAACTCATTGCCAGAATGGAGAAGCTCGGCGCAAGCATTAGCCGGCTTGAAGCGAAGCTGGCCGGGGGCGCTCAAATGTTCGCGTTTGCGGGCAATAACGACACGATGAGAATTGGGCCGAGAAATGTAGAATCTTGCAAAGAAATGTTGAAGAAGTTCGCAATTCCTATTAAAGCTGAGGACACGGGTGCAAATTTCGGACGCACGATTGAGTTCAATTGCGAGTCCGGCATTTTGCTGATCCGCAGTGTCCAACAAGGAGTAAAGGAAATTTAAGCCATGGTAGGAACAATTCGAATCAATCTGATCGTCGCTGCCGCAGCGGCCGTTGTAACTTTTGCATTGTCTATTGCTAATAATTTGCTGCTGACAACTTGTTTAAAAAGCTTGTACAGTTTTGTAATCCTGTTTGTCCTGACTTTCGGATTCAGATGGGTGCTTGGCCTGTTGGTCCAGTTTGAACAATCCAAAACCGTTTTCCCGCATGAAGATGCAGCGTCGTCGGAATCGCACATTGGCAACAATCTCGATTTGTCAACTCCAGAAGACGAGGCGGCCGGCAGGCCGGCGGATCCGAACGAGCTGCAGTTCGCACCGCTGAATCCGCCCAAACTCGCTACCAAAACTAATTTGGACCCTGAACAACTGGCTGGTGCATTAAGGCGAATGTCAGAAGATTAAGGATGGTGAAACGTAATCCATGATCGTACAAAAGCAACCTCAGCTGGCTAATATCGAGCTCTGGCAGCAGTGGAAAGAGCAAGGATGGGTACCTGCGAAGCAAGCGCTCATCGAGAACTACCTACCTTTGGTTGATTATGTTTCAGGACGTCTTGCCATAGGGCTTCCGAAAAATGTTTACAAAGAAGATCTGTCGAGTTACGGAGTCATGGGTCTTATCGATGCCGTGGAGAAGTTCGATTACTCGCGAGGTCTGCAATTCGAGACCTATGCGTCGTGGCGCATCCGGGGGGCTATTATCGACGGGCTCAGACAAGGGGATTGGGTGCCCCGTTCCGTAAGGGAAAAAGCCAAAAAAGTGGAGGACGCTTACCAAAAGCTGGAACAGCAATATCTTCGCTCTGTAACGGATTCGGAGATCAGCAGCTACCTCCAGGTTTCTGTGGGGGAGTTTCAGCAGATGCTTCAAGATATTTCGATTACGTCGATATGTTCGATCGATGACCCGATCCGCGAGGAAGACGCCGAAACCCGTCTATCGCTGCTGATCGATGAGAAGGCGAAAAATCCCGAATCAAAAGTAAACGAATTTTTTCTCAAAGAATCTTTGGCGCGAGCGATTGAACGTTTGACGGAAAAAGAAAGAACTGTAGTTTCTTTATTTTATTATGAAGAGTTGTCCCTTAGCGAAATCGCGGAAGTGATGAGCCTGTCTCCATCAAGGATTTCCCAGCTGCACTCCAAGGCGATTCTTCGTCTGAAAGGCGCGCTTGGCCGCTTTAAGTCGCAGCTTTTTCAAGATACATAATTTAATGAGAGAGAACGAAAGGTGGTAAGGTCAATGGGTGAGAGGAACATGCCTTTAGACTTCTATATCACGATCTCCGTCTCCGATGATAAACTATCGGCATTTATGGAAATTAGCAATGTGGAAGACGGCTTTACAGTCAGTGTGAATCAATTGGAAGAACTGTTGAACGCCCATCATATCGTACACGGACTGGATCACGTACAGCTTGTACAGATTGCCGCTAATCCCAACCCTTTTTTGTTTCAAAAGGTTGTTATTGCCAAAGGGACCAAAGCGATCGAAGGTCAGAACGGCTATATTAAATATATTTACAACCTCGATAAATCGGAAAAAAAACCGCTGGAGCTGGAAGACGGCAAGGTAGACTATAAAGAAGTGATTTCGCTGAACAATGTGAAAAAGGGGCAATTGATCGGCCAGCGATTTGCCGCGACAGAAGGAACTCCGGGCAGAGCCGTGACAGGCGAAACGCTTTTCACCAAAGCGGGAAAAGAAGCGCGGTTCAAAATCGGCAAAAACGTGATTGCAGATGCCGAACAGTTAGCCCTTTATGCCGCTATTGACGGCATGGTCGTCAAAACCGACCGCGACAAAGTCAATGTTTTCCCTGTCTATGAAGTTAACGGGGATGTCGATTACAACATCGGCAACATCGATTTTATCGGAACCGTCGTCATTCGCGGCAATGTGCTGCCCGGTTTTAAAATCCGCGCGTCCGGCGACATCCGCGTTACAGGAGGCGTCGAAGCCGCTGAGCTTGAAGCCGACGGTTCCATTGAAATCAACGCCGGAATCGTAGGGCAGAGCAAAGCTTTCGTCAAAGCGGGGAAAGACGTCAAAAGCGCGTTCATCCAGGATGCGACCGTGGAAGTCGGTGAGGAACTGCACGTAGCTCAGAGCATTATGCATTCGACGATCAGGGCGGCGAAAGCCGTCAATTGCAACGGGGCCAAAGGGTTGATCGTCGGAGGCACGATACAAGCCGGGGAACGGGTTACGGCCAGAACCGTCGGCAATTCCATGTCGACCACAACGGTTATTGAAGTCGGCGTGCTGCCCGAGCTCAGAAATGAAATGCTTCAGCTGCGCAGCCAATTGAAGGTTCATATGGAAAATATGGATAAAACCGAAAAAGCGCTGACTTTGCTGGACCAACTGGCTGCTGCCGGACAGCTCGGACCGGATAAGGTGGCGATGCGGGTCAAGCTGAACCATACGAAAAGACAAGCTTTGGAAGAGCAGAACGGCATTAAAGAGCGGATTTTGGACATCGAGAAGTCGTTGGAAGACTCCGAGCAGGCGAAAATCGAAATCCTTTCGACCATTTACGGCGGAGTGAAAATCGTCATCGGCCGGTACACAAAATTCATTAAGGACCCTACGAGCCGCGTGACTTTCCGCTTGAGCGGCGGCGATATCGCGATGATCGCTTACGTATAACAAGCCGAGAAGGAGATGCCGCGTATGAGTCTGAAAGCGATAGATATGCAGTTTGCGGTTCATAAGAACGATGAAGCGGGCATACGGCAAAATCAACTTATGCAGAAGCCGCGGCAAGATGAGGCTGTGTTGGAAAACCAAGCTTCGCAAACGACGGAGAGAGACAGGCAGCGAAGCGCGAAGGTTGAGGAGAGCGCAGGAGCGGAGATCAGGGACCAGGGCCACCGGCAGCAGCGGGAGGAAGGCGGAAGCGCGAAGGAGAAGCAGGAGCCGGAGAAAGGTGTCTCCCAGTCCGCTTCCTCGCACGAGCATCCGTACAAAGGTCATCATATCGACTTGACGCTGTGAAGAAGCTTTCCTTATTATATATCGAAAATATTTCGAAAAAGTATATTGAAAAAGGTGATGCCTTTTGACTTTGCATCCTTGGATGTACGTCGTGCTTTTAGGTTTGTTCCTCATTGTATATGCACGATTTTTACCGAAAAAAGAAACGTCCGCTTCCAAGGCCAACGTCGTTCAGGAGATCGAAGAGACGATTGAACACTTCGCGTCCGAAATGGACGAGCAGAACCAGGCTATTCTCAATCTGTTTTCCAAGACGAAGCAGGATTACGAGGTCGAGTTGGCCAAGTTGTCCGGCAGGCTGGAATCGTTGGAAAAGCAGCGAAACGAGCTGTCGCACGAGCTTAACAAAGCGCATGTAAACCAGCAGCTGAATTTGAAAGCGATGAGCGCGTTCCAGGCTGCCGAAGAAGCAGGCAGCGCTTCCGATGAACTCGTTCGGCACGTTGAGCGAACAGCGCCGATCCCGGCGCAGCAAACGCCTGAAGCGGGTCCCGCGCCGGCGGAGACGGCTGCCGAAGCGGCTGCGGAGACGCCCGCATACACAGGTCTCAGCATGAAAAGCAGATATGCGGAGCTGTTCGCTTTGTACGATCAAGGCAAAGGCGTCGAAGCTATAGCCAGGAAGCTGGGCATGAATAAAGGAGAGGTCAACCTGATACTGCAGCTCTCCAGACAGGAGGAACGGACTCGTGTTTAGAAACCGCTCTTACGTATACGGGATAGGGACAGGCATCATTGTCGGAGCGCTGCTGCTGCAGGTTATGCTGGCAGCCCAGAGGCCGGCTGCGGCCCCCGCCGGTACTCCGATCGAGGAGATGGAGCCCCAGAAGCTGAAGGAACAAGCCGCGAAGTTTTATCAAGTGTATGAGAAAAACGTGAAGGTGTACACGCAGGATGAATTCGACGCCGGCGTGCAAAAGAAAGCCAAGGAAGAGACGGACAAGCTTGCCGCCGCCATTCCGTCCGACAAACCCGCTGAGCAGACGAGTCCTCCGGCGCCCAGCCGCACCGTTCTTTATGTGCAGCCGCATCTGGATGCGACGGCCGTCAGCGAGCTGCTTATGCAATCGGGCGTTATTACCGATCAAAAGGCGTTTGCCGCAGAGCTGGACAAGCAGGGCGGGGCATACAAAATTCAAATCGGCTTTCACGAATTTCAGGGCGTCCTCACGATGGAGCAAATCGTCAAAAACTTAATCAGCAAACAGCAAACAGGCTGAACAAGGTCTTTGTGAGGTCTGTTTTTGCGTTTGCCGTCGTCTCCCGCCGGCCCTTTCTATAGGGAATGCATGGGACAGGATAAAAGGTTGCAAAGCTTATATGAGATATGGTATATTTATTCTCGGTGTTAAAAACGCACGCACGTCAATTCGCGCAATGGTGCTTACTTTCGTAAGTTTTGCCCGAAGATGCGACATGCGGAGGATACCACAAAAACCAAATCAGAGGAGGGATTGGAGATGGCAGTTATCTCCATGAAACAGCTTTTAGAAGCTGGGGTACACTTCGGTCACCAAACACGCCGTTGGAACCCAAAGATGGACAAATACATCTTCACCGAAAGAAACGGCATTTACATTATCGACCTGCAAAAAACGGTTAAAAAAGTTGAGGAAGCTTACAACTTTGTGAAATCCGTTTCCGAAGAGAACGGAACGATTCTTTTCGTAGGTACGAAAAAACAAGCTCAAGATTCCGTTGCTGAAGAAGCGGAACGCTGCGGCATGTACTACATCAACCAACGTTGGTTGGGCGGTACGCTGACAAACTTCCAAACGATTCAAAAACGTATCGATCGCTTGAAAGAGCTCGAAAGATGGGAAGAAGACGGCACATTCGACGTGCTTCCTAAGAAAGAAGTTATCATTCTCCGCAAAGAGAAAGATCGCCTTGAGAAGTTCCTGGGCGGAATCAAAAACATGAGAGGTCTTCCTAGCGCTTTGTTCGTTATCGACCCTCGCAAAGAGCGCATCGCAGTTGCGGAAGCTCGCAAATTGGGTATCCCAATCGTTGGTATCGTTGATACGAACTGCGATCCGGACGAAATCGACTACGTTATTCCTGGTAACGACGATGCGATTCGCGCTGTGAAATTGCTGACTGCCAAAATTGCGGATGCTGTTATCGAAGCTCACCAAGGCGAGCAAACGACAGCTTAATTAATAGGAATGAGAAAAAAGGGTGGTTGGAAGGTGTAACAGCCTGTCATCACCCTTTTTTTAAAGAATATCTACATAATTACAATCGGGAGGTACCTTTCAATGGCTATTACAGCTGGAATGGTAAAAGAATTACGCGAAAAAACTGGTGCAGGCATGCTGGACTGCAAAAAAGCGCTTGAAGAGGCAAATGGCGATCTGACGAAAGCTGGCGAAATTCTTCGCGAGAAAGGTCTTTCTGCCGCTGCAAACAAAGCGGGACGCATTGCAACCGAAGGCGCTGTCGAGTCCTATATTCATGCCGGCGGTAAAGTTGGCGTACTCGTGGAAATCAACTGTGAAACCGACTTCGTAGGTAAAACCGATCAATTCAAAGCATTCTGCAAAGACATCGCAATGCACATTGCTGCAGCAAGCCCTACTTACGTGCGCCGCGAAGAAGTTCCTGCCGAAGCGCTGGAAAAAGAAAAAGAAATTCTTCGCAACCAGGCTTTGAACGAAGGCAAACCGGAAAAAATCGTTGATAAAATGGTTGAAGGCCGCATCGGCAAATACTACGAAGAGTTCTGCTTGATGGAACAGCCATTCGTTAAAGATCCGGACAAAACGATCGAACAACTGCTGAATGAAAAAATCGCAACCATCGGCGAAAACATCACGATCCGTCGTTTCGCTCGCTTCGCGCTGGGTGAAGGGCTTGAGAAAAAGCAAGAAAACTTTGCCGAAGAAGTTATGTCCCAAGTAAAACTCTAATACGCAATTCCCTAAAAGAATGGAACACTTGGTGTTCCTTCTTTTTTAGTGAATTTCGGGTATCCTGCTCACCTATTGAAACGGAGGTTATACAAGTTGGAGCAACCTTATTATAAGAGGGTCGTACTAAAATTAAGCGGGGAAGCTTTAGCTGGACAACAGGGGTACGGCATTGATTCTGAAGTCATTACCTCCATCGCAGAACAGGTGAAGGAAGTTGTCGATTTAAAGGTAGAAGTTGCTATCGTCGTTGGCGGCGGCAACATTTGGAGAGGCATCGCCGGCAGCGCCAAGGGCATTGACCGGGCGACGGCCGATTATATGGGCATGCTTGCGACCGTTATGAATTCGCTCGCGCTGCAGGATGCGCTGGAAACGATCGGCGTTCCTACGCGCGTGCAATCTTCGATCACGATGCAGCAGGTCGCTGAGCCGTATATCCGAAGAAGAGCGATGCGCCATCTGGAAAAGGGGAGAGTCGTTATATTCGCGGCGGGTACGGGCAATCCTTACTTCTCCACAGATACGACGGCGGCACTCAGAGCCGCCGAAATCGAGGCTGAAGTTATTTTGATGGCGAAGAACAAAGTCGACGGTGTTTACTCTGCAGATCCGTTCAAGGATGCGTCTGCCAAAAAGTTTGAAACGCTGACCTATATGGAAGTTATCAGCAACAATTTGGGCGTCATGGACTCCACCGCTTCCTCCCTTTGTATGGATAATAACATCCCATTAGTGGTGT
Organism: Paenibacillus sp. sgz302191; assembly: GCF_057749925.1. NCBI lineage: Bacteria > Bacillati > Bacillota > Bacilli > Caryophanales > Paenibacillaceae > Paenibacillus > Paenibacillus sp. sgz302191. The sequence goes on along the minus strand of NZ_JBYLHY010000024.1, from coordinate 96,357 downwards.
TCTCGATCACGGAACAAGGGAATATCAAACGCGTTGTCCTTGGCGAAAAAATCGGGACTACAGTTAAAGGGAGTGTCTAACCTATGCCACAATCTATTAAAAAGAACGCAGAAGACCGTATGGAAAAAGCGATCGGAGCTTTGAAAAGAGATCTGACTTCGCTGCGCGCTGGCCGCGCGACTCCTGCGTTATTGGACCGCATTCAAGTCGAATATTACGGTGCCATGACACCTGTCAATCAGCTTGCCAATCTGACGACGCCGGACTCCCGTTCCCTTCTGATTCAGCCGTGGGACAAGAGCTCGATGGGCGCGATTGAGAAAGCGATTATGAAATCCGATCTCGGCCTGACGCCATCGAACGACGGCAGTGTGATCCGGATCGTTATTCCGGCTTTGACGGAAGAACGCCGCGCCGAGCTTGTGAAAATGACGAAGAAATACGGCGAAGAAGCGAAGGTTGCCATCCGCAACATTCGCCGCGATGCCAACGATGAAATCAAGAAGCTGGAGAAAGCAGGCATTTCTGAAGACGAATCCCGCAAGCATCAGGAAGATATTCAGAAATTTACCGATAAATTCGTTGCCGAAGTTGAGAAAGTATTGGCGGCCAAAGAAAAAGAAATTATGGAAGTGTAACATAGAGCCAGCCCCCCGGGTATTCGCTGGGGGTTTTTCATCTTTCCATAGGTGGGGGAACAACGATGCTCAAACCGATAAAGAAATGGCTAGGAAGTGCTTCAAGAGATGCGACCTCGGCAGAATTTCCTGACATTGATTTGGATAATGTGCCTGCGCACGTTGCCATCATTATGGACGGCAACGGGCGATGGGCAAAAAAGCGGGGATTGCCTCGTGTAGCGGGACATCATTCAGGCATGAAAAATGTCAAGAAAATCACGATGGCGGCTAACGATATCGGCGTGAAGGTGCTGACGATGTACGCTTTTTCAACGGAGAATTGGAAAAGACCGAAGGAAGAGGTCGAGTTTCTGATGAAACTGCCCCAGGAGTTTTTTCCAATGGAGATTGAGGAGCTCATCGAAAAAAATGTCCGCATCCGCATGACCGGTTGGAAAGAAGGTTTGCCGGACTACACGCTCAAAGCGATCGAAGATGCGATTGACCGCACGAAAGACAACTCCGGACTTATCCTTAACTTTGCTCTGAATTACGGCGGGCGCAAGGAAATGATCGCCGGCGTGAAGGATATTATCCGCGACGTGCAGAGCGGGAAATTAAACCCGGATGAACTGGATGAAGCCCGTTTTTCCAATTATATGTTAACTTCCGACTTGCCGGACCCCGATCTTTTGATTCGAACGAGCGGGGAACTGAGGCTGAGCAATTTCCTGTTGTGGCAGCTGGCCTACTCCGAGCTTTGGTTCACGGATGCTTACTGGCCGGAATTCACGGAATCGTTGTTTTTGCAGGCGGTAGCCGAATACCAACGCCGCGGAAGAAGATACGGCGGTATTTAATGCTGGCAGCTGCCGTAACACTCAGCGAATGCTTGCACAGGCGGTTCATCCTGCCCGCAAAACTCTGAGGAGGAGTCACTTTGAAGCAACGAATCATCACAGGAGTTATTGCCGGACTCGTATTCATTACCTTGTTAGTGCTTGGCGGCTATTGGTATGCCGGATTGATTGTCCTTCTTTCGATAATCGGCTATCGGGAGTACATCCAAATGAACGGTTACGGCAAATATAAGCTATCCTCCTTGATTGGTTTGGCCGCTATGCTGCTGCTGGCCGTTCCTTGGGAAATGCTGCATGTGGAGCTTCCCGTCAATTTTACGGCTGTCATATGGCTTGCCATGTTTGTCCTCCTGTTCATCACGGTAGCTTCCAAGAATACAATTACGATCGATCAAATATCGGTCATTTTATTAGGCGCGGTTTATATCGGCCTCGGTTTTCATTATATGATTTCGGCGCGGATGCCTGAGAATGGCTTGTTTTGGGCGGTGCTTGTGTTCGTATGCATTTGGGCATCGGATTCCGGGGCCTATTTCGTAGGATCCGTAATCGGGAAACATCCGCTATGGCCGCAAATCAGTCCGAAAAAATCAATCGAAGGCTCCATTGGCGGCATCGTCATTGCAGTTATCGCCGCGCTCGTGTTCGCATGGTACGCTCCATCGCTGCTTTCCTACGGGAGAGCGATTTATTTGGGCCTTGTCATAGCGGTAGTCGGTCAAATCGGCGATTTGATCCAGTCCGCTTACAAACGGGTCAAAGGCATTAAGGACACGGGCACCCTGCTGCCGGGTCATGGCGGAGTGCTCGATCGGACCGACAGCTGGCTAATTGTTTTTCCTTTCATTCAATTGTTAGGGTTGCTCCCGCAATCCTAGCCGTTTACGAGGTGTATTGATGACAAAACGCATTGCGATCCTTGGATCGACCGGATCGGTTGGCACGCAAACGCTTGACGTTATTGCGCACGCGCCGGATCGTTTTTCGGTTGAGGCCTTATCCGGCGGATATAACAGCAAGCTTATTATCGAACAAGCCCGGCAGTTTCGTCCGAAACTTGTGTCCGTTGCCGCCAAACATCTGGCCGATGAAGTTGCGCTGCATGTTCCGGCCGGAACGAAAGTCGTCTACGGCGAAGAAGGCTTGATGGAAGCCGCCGCGGCGACGGAAGCCGAGATGGTGGTTACCGCGCTGGTAGGCAGCCAGGGGCTCAGACCGACGCTGGCGGCCATCGCCGCGGGCAAACATATCGGGCTGGCGAACAAAGAAACGCTGGTCAGCGCGGGGCATATCGTGACCGAAGCGGTCAAGCGCAGCGGTGTGGACATGCTGCCGATAGACAGCGAGCATTCGGCTATTTTTCAATGCCTGAACGGCGAAAACCGCAGCGACGTCGCGAAGATCACGCTGACCGCCTCCGGGGGCTCGTTCCGCGACCGTACACGCAAAGAACTCGAAGGAGTTACGGTCGAACAAGCGCTGCAGCATCCGAACTGGTCCATGGGCGCCAAAATTACGATCGACTCCGCGACAATGGTGAACAAAGGGCTGGAAGTCATTGAAGCTCACTGGTTGTTCGGATTATCCTACGACCAAATCGGCGTGCTGATTCATCCCGAAAGCGTCATCCATTCTTACGTGGAGTTCGCCGACAACAGCTTGATCGCCCAGCTTGGCAACCCGGATATGCGCGTACCGATCCAGTATGCGCTTACGTACCCGCATCGGCTGCCGACCCCGACTCAAAAGCTGGATCTGGCGGCCGTCGGCAAATTGCATTTTAGCGAAATGGATTTCGACCGTTTTCCTTGTCTACGGATGGCTTACGAGTGCGGCCGGCAGGGCGGCACGTCGACTACGGTATTCAATGCCGCCAATGAAATGGCGGTAGCTCGTTTTCTGCAAGGGGAAATCACGTTCTTGCAAATCGAGCGGGTGATCGAGGAAACCGTCGGAAAGCACGAGCCGGTCTCCGCGCCGTCGCTGGAAACGATTCAGGAACAGGATGCCTGGGCAAGGGCTCATGCGTCGTCGATTCATTTTTAGCCGGGGGAGCTCAGGTCAATCCGTTGGCTCGGCTCTTTTTTGGAATAACGCCGGAGTCTAAACCGTCCTCTTTTGCCGTATACTGTGCAAGTAGGGATAGCTTGTATTCAGTCGTTCAATAATGGTAATCTAAGAACATGCTATTCTGAAAATAATGCCCATTTGCGAAGCTAGGCACATGCTTACGTTGAAAGCCTTTTTGCACAAAGGCTCTAAGGAGGAAGGTACGACTTGTCAGCCATTGAAGTTGGATTAAAAGTAATTTTATTGTTTTTCGTTCTCGTGACGATACATGAATGGGGCCATTTTTATTTTGCCAAGCGCGCCGGCATTTTGGTCAGGGAGTTCGCGATCGGTTTCGGGCCAAAGCTTTTTTCATATAAAAAAGGAGAAACCAGGTATACGCTGCGCATGCTTCCGATCGGAGGGTTCGTACGGATGGCCGGGGAAGATCCGGAAATTGTCCAGATCAATGCCGGGCAGACGATCGCCGTCAACTTGAACAAGCAAAACCAGGTCTCCGCGTTGTACCTCGATCAACTGGATCGGCGCTCCAACGTGATCGTCGGCGTCGTCGACAAAATCGATCTGGAACGCAGCCTGAGCGTTACGCTGGACGTTGACGGGGAATCGGTCACGTATCCGATCGACCCGAAAGCGCTGCTCGTGACCAAAGGAACGGAAACGCAGATCGCTCCTTATGACCGCCAGTTCGGCAGCAAGACGGTAGGGCAAAGGGCTCTGGCCATCGTAATGGGGCCTGTGATGAACTTTGTGCTGGCAATTGTCCTGTTTTTGATCCTGGTCATTATGATGGGCGTCTTCACGAATGTGAAGTTGGATTCGGTTGTGGCCGGCAAGGCGGGAGATAAAGCGGGGCTCAAAAACGGAGATATCATTATCTCGATCGATAATCAACCTATCGGCGACGACCGGGAGAAGCTGGTGACGGCTATCCAGCAGTCCGCAGGCAAACCGATGACTTGGGTTGTGAACCGCGCCGGCAGTCCATTGACGCTGCAAGTTACACCGGAAATGGAGTCCGGAGCAGGCAAGCTCGGAGTTGTGATCTCGGGAGACCGGCGCAGCGCTACTTTCACCGAAGTCATCAAGGGAACCTATGATCAGGTGGTCGGCACGACGATCGGGATCATGACCGGGCTGCAAAAGCTGGTCATGCTCCAGTTCAAGCTCGACGACTTGGGAGGTCCCCTCCGGACGGCGCAGGTTTCCGCCGAATTCGCCAAGATGGGCATGAGCTACTTGATCTCTTGGGCGGCGACGCTGAGCTTGTACTTGGGCATATTCAACCTCCTGCCTATTCCGGCGCTGGATGGAAGCCGTTTGCTCTTCATGGGGCTTGAGGCGCTGCGCGGCAAGCCGATCGATCCGAACCGCGAGAGCATGGTGCACTTCATCGGCTTCGCGCTGCTCATGCTGCTGATGGTAGCCGTGACGTACAACGACATTTTAAGATTGATTAAAGGGTAGCGCGAGGGAAGATTTCCGTATGGAAGTTCTGAGGAGGAGAACATGTCGAACGATAAGCAGTTTGTTAAAGAAATTACCCCACAGGGAGAAGATTTCTCCCGCTGGTACATAGATGTAATAAAAAAAGCCGACCTGATGAGCTACTCGCCTGTGCGCGGATGCATCGTTTTCAAGCCGGACGGCTACGAAATCTGGGAGAACATTCAGCGCGAGCTGGATGCCCGCTTCAAAGAAACGGGGCACCGCAACGCATACTTCCCGCTGTTCATCCCGGAAAGCTTTTTCCAGAAAGAGAAAGAGCACGTCGAAGGCTTTAATCCCGAACTTCCTTGGGTGACGGAAGCGGGCGGGGAGAAGCTGGAGGAGCGTCTCGCGATTCGTCCTACTTCCGAGACGATGATCGGCCATATGTATTCGGAATGGATCAATTCGTATCGCGATCTTCCGCTGCTGATCAACCAATGGGCGAACGTCGTCCGTTGGGAAAAAAGAACGCAGCCGTTCCTGCGCACGAGCGAATTTTTATGGCAGGAAGGCCATACGGCGCATGAGGACGAGCAGGATGCCCGCCGCGAAACGATGCAAATGCTGGAGGTTTACCGCGATTTTGCCGAAAATTTCCTGGCGATACCGGTTATCGTCGGTCAGAAAACGCCGTCGGAGAAATTCGCCGGGGCGGTCGCTACGTACTCCATCGAAGCGATGATGAAAGACGGCAAAGCGGTACAAGCCGGAACATCGCATTACCTGGGCACGAATTTTGCCGTAGCTTTCGATATCAAGTATCTGGACCGCGAGAATCAGCACCAATTCGCCCATACGACGTCGTGGGGCGTGAGCACGCGGCTCATCGGCGCTTTGATTATGGTTCACGGCGACGACCGCGGACTGGCGCTTCCTCCAAAGGTGGCTCCGACGCAAGTGGTGATGATTCCGATCGGTCCTCCGAAAACGAGAGAGCAGGTCGTAGCGCGGGTGGACGAGCTGTACGCGGAGCTGAAAAAAGCCGGCGTTCGCGTGAAAGTGGACGACCGTCCGGATCAAAGTCCGGGCTGGAAATTCAACGAATACGAGATGAGAGGCGTGCCGATTCGCGTCGAGCTCGGTCCCCGCGACATGGAGAACGGCCAAGTCGTTCTCGTATCCAGAGTCAGCGGCGAGAAAAAAGTGGTGGCCCAGGCCGATTTTGTTCAGGAAGTGCAAAATTTGCTTGCTGAGATTCATCAGCAGATGTATGATAAAGCGAAGCAGTTCAGAGACGAACACTTCGTCGCCGTCGATACGCTTGATGAATTCAAGACGTTCCTCGAAGGCAAGCGCGGCTTTGCGCTAGCGGGCTGGTGCGGCTCGGAAGCTTGCGAATCGCAGGTTAAGGAAGAGACGGGGGCGACAAGCCGCAATATTCCGTTCTCGCCGTCCGTGACGAAATCGACTTGTCTGGTATGCGGGGAAGCTGCCGAACACACCGTCGTATTTGGCCGCAGTTACTAATAGCAGGTGTTATAAAAGGGCAAACGGAATGCACCATCTCCTTTGCCCTTCGTATTTTTCTTGGGGAGGATGTTCATGAGTAATCTGGCTGACAAAAGGAATCGCTTTGAGCTATTGATGCAGCAAGCGGAGATTCCGGCCGAGACGATCCGCTCGTTTTTTTCGGAAGGGTATATCGATCAGGTGGAGATTAGCCGCAAGAATCGGGATTGGACCTTTTATTTGATCAAAAACGAATTAGTGCCTCAGAACATATACCGCTCTTTTTGCAAAACGATTCAGGAAAAATTCGCCCATATCGCCAAAATTCGCTTTATTTGGCGGTTCGAACAAGCCGACCCGGCCGATTTGGTCGCCGAATACTGGTCTTTGTTTATCGAATGGCTGCAGCGGGAAGCCGCTACCGTCAACGGCTGGATGAGCAGGGCGAAGTTTGAAGTGCAGGGGCATAACCTCACTTTAATGATGCTGGACCAGATCGGTTTGGAACTGGCCAAGAAGAAAAATATCGATATGTACGCGAGAAACTTTTTCCTGAACTATTTTCAGACGGATTTCACCGTGAAGTACGGGCTGAGCGATTCGAGCGACGCGGAGGCGGAGAAGGAACGTTTTGCCAAACTGATCGAAGAAGAAGAGAAAACCGTAACGCAAGAGATCATGATGTCCATCGAGCAGGAAGAGGAGTCTTCGCTGCCGGATACGGATCTTAAGCTGATGATCGGTTACGATATCAAGGAAGTGCCGACGCCGCTGAAAGATATTGTGGAAGAGGAAAAGAAAGTGACGGTGCAGGGGACCGTTTTCGGCCTTGATGTCAAGGAATTAAGGAACGGCAGCACGCTGTTCACGTTTAATTTAACGGACTTTACGGACTCGATGTCCATGAAGGTTTTTGCCAAAACGAAGGACGATGTCAAAATTCTCAGCCTGCTGGCGAACGGCACATGGATTAGAGCCCGGGGCAAAGTGGAATACGACCGCTTCATGCAAATTCCCGAATTGGTCATGATTCCGAATGACCTCAACGAAGTGATGGGACCCAAGGATCGTATGGACGACGCAGCCGAAAAGCGCGTAGAGTTTCATCTACATACGGCGATGAGCACGATGGACGGCTTGACGCCGGTCGATCAATACATTAAAATGGCCGCCAAATGGGGGCATAAAGCGATCGCCATTACCGATCACAGCAACATTCAATGTTTCCCCGAGGCGGGAAAAGCCGGCAAAAAGCACGGGATCAAAGTGATTTACGGCATCGAGGCGAACGTCGTGAACGATTCCGTCCCGATCGCGATGAATGCGCAGGACATCGATCTTAAACAAGGGACTTATGTTATTTTCGATATTGAGACCACGGGCTTGTCCGTGACGAATAATAAAATTATCGAGCTTGCAGGCGTGAAAATGCAGGACGGCAAAGAAATCGACCGTTTTGCGACATTTATTAATCCGCATGAGCGAATTCCTTACAATATTCAGCAGTTGACGAACATTAACGACGACATGGTCAAGGACGCTCCCGAACTGAAGGACAAGCTGCCGGAGTTTGTAGCGTTTGTCGAGGACGCGATTCTTGTTGCACATAACGCCCGATTCGATATGGGCTTCATTCAGGCCAATTTGAAACAGATGGGCTTGCCGGAGCTGCCGAACCCGGTTCTGGACACGCTGGAGCTTGCACGCCTGCTGTTCCCGACATTAAAAAATCACCGTCTCAACACATTGACCGACAAATTCAAAGTCAGCCTGGAAAGCCATCACCGTGCGGTCGACGACTCGATCGCTTTGGGATACGTGCTGTTTCATTTGATCAATGAAGCCAGTGAACGCAACATGACGAATCTTGCCGGATTGAATGAATATGTCGGTAAGGATTTAAGGACTCAGCGGCCGTTTCACTGCAATATTTATGCGCTGAACGCCGTCGGCAAGAAAAATTTGTTCAAGCTTGTCTCCCTCTCTCACACCGAATATTTTCACAGGGTGGCCAGCATTCCCAAAAGCAAGCTCGTAGAGCTGCGGGACGGGCTTCTCGTCGTCTCGGGCTGCGAAAAAGGCGAGTTTTTCGAGGCTGTGCTCAATAAATCGGTGGAAGAGGCCGAGCAGGTGGCCGAGTTTTACGATGTGCTGGAAATCCAGCCTGTCAGTTACAATATGCATCTGGTAGACAAAGGACTGGTCGGCAGCAAGGAAGATTTGGAGGGTGCGGTAAGACGCGTGTGCCAGATCGCCAGTAAGCTGGGCAAGCCGGTCATCGCGACGGGCAACGTCCATTATTTGCATCCAAGGGAAAAATTGTTCCGGGACATCACTATACACGGGATCACAGGTTTTAGCCCGCTTAAAGATATGAAAAAGCCGGACGCCCATTTCCGTACGACAAAAGAGATGCTGGAAGAGTTCAAATTCCTTGGCGAGGACAAGGCGCACGAAGTCGTGATCCGCAACACTAACGAGCTCGCTGACCGGTTTGAGGAAATCCAGCTGTTTCCGGACAAGCTGTTTACGCCGATTATCGAAGGCGCGGATGACGAGATCCGCAGCACCTGCTACAGCACGGCCAAAAGCATCTACGGCGACGAACTGCCGGAAGTTATAGTGGCTCGTTTGGAAAAAGAGCTTGTGCCGATCATCAAGTACGGCTTCTCGGCGAACTATTTGATTTCCGAGCGGCTCGTGAAAAAGTCCAACGAAGATGGATACCTCGTTGGCTCCCGGGGTTCCGTAGGCTCCTCCGTCGTCGCGATGATGCTGGGCATCTCGGAGGTAAACCCGCTGCCGCCGCACTATGTTTGCCATTCCTGCAAGCAGAGCGAATGGTTTCTGGACGGAAGCGTGCCGTCGGGCTTCGATCTTCCGGACAAAATTTGCCCGCACTGCGGCACGAATATGCGCGGGGACGGACACGACATTCCGTTCGAGACGTTCCTTGGCTTCAAGGGGGACAAAGTCCCCGATATCGATTTGAACTTTTCGGGCGAATACCAGCCTGTCGCCCATAACTATACGAAGGTGCTGTTCGGCGAGAAAAGCGTATTCCGGGCGGGCACGATCGGTACGGTCGCGGAAAAGACGGCCTTCGGCTTCGTGAAGAAGTACGAAGAGGAGCACGGCCGAAAATGGCGGGGCGCCGAGCTGAACCGGCTTGCGGCCGGCTGCACCGGCGTGAAGCGGAGCACGGGTCAGCATCCCGGCGGCATCGTCGTCGTCCCCGACTATATCGAGGTCGACGACATTACGCCGGTGCAGTATCCGGCCGACGATACGAGCGCGGAGTGGAAGACGACGCACTTCGATTATCACGCATTCGACGCGAACTTGCTGAAGCTCGATATTCTCGGGCACGACGATCCGACGATGATGCGGATGCTGCAGGATTTGACCGGCATCGATCCGACTACGCTGCCCATGAACGACCGGAAGGCGATGAGCATCTTCAACTCGACGGAAGCTCTCGGCGTTACGCCGGAGCAAATTCGCTCGCCCGTCGCCACGTACGGAGTTCCCGAAATGGGAACGAAGTTCGTGCGGCAGATGCTGCAGGAGACGCAGCCGAGCACGTTTGCCGACTTGCTGCAAATTTCCGGTTTGTCCCACGGCACCGGAGTTTGGCTGGGCAATGCGCAGGAGCTGATCAAGAAAGGCATATGCAACATTAAGACGGTGATCGGCTGCCGTGACGATATCATGCTCTATTTGATCTACAAAGCCGGTATGGATGCCGGACTTGCGTTCAAAATTACCGAGAGCGTGCGGAAAGGCAAAGGGCTGACGGACGAGTGGAAGGAAGAAATGAAGCGCTGCAACGTGCCGGCCTGGTACATCGAGTCGTGCGAACGGATCGAATACATGTTCCCGAAAGCACACGCTGCCGCCTACGTCATCTCCGCCGTGCGCACGGCGTACTACAAGGTGTATCACCCGCTTGCTTACTACGCGACTTATTTCAGCGTGCGCGCTTCGGACTTTGACCTGGAAATTTTGTGCCAGGGCTATGACGCCATCTTGAAGAAGCTGATCGAAATCGAGGAGAAGGGCTTCCAGGCTTTGCCGAAGGAAAAAGCGATGGTGTCCATCCTCGAGATGGCGCTGGAAATGACGGCCCGCGGCTTCAGCTTCAAGCCGATCGATCTGTACCGTTCCGATGCGACGCGTTTTCTCATTGACGGCACTGCGCTGATTCCGCCGTTTGCCGCGATGCAGGGAATCGGGGAGAACGCTGCGAAAAATATCGCCGCCGCCAAAGAGGAAGGCGATTTCCTGTCTGTGGAAGATTTCCAAAACCGCTCGAAAGCTTCGAAGACGATCGTCGAACTGCTCGCTTCCATGGGCTGTTTCCGCGGCTTGCCGGAATCGAATCAGTTGTCCTTATTCTAATCCGCAAAACAGCATGAATTACCAATCTTCCTATTGTAAAGCCGTTAACGGTTATGGTATAATTTTTCTTGGCAATAATGAGGATATCATCTTGTGATTAAAGAGTGGGGAAACCCACTCTTTACATTTTGATATAGGACTTTTCGCGCTGGGTGTAGCCGGCGCGGGTAGGTTGGCTTATGAAGCTGCTCAGAATGCGAAAGTTCAATTTAGGAGGGTATATCAATACGTGGTTACACAAGCGCACATCAAATCCGTCGTTGAGGACATGCTGAAAGATTTCATCGAGCAGAATGGATTTGAGCTCGTGGATATCGAATACGTCAAAGAAGGCAGCAACTGGTTCCTTCGCGTCTATGCAGACAAAGAAGGCGGCATTGATATAGATGATTGCGGCCGTATCAGCGAATATTTAAGCGCCAAGCTCGACGAGAAGGATCCGATCGCCGACGCTTATTTCCTGGAAGTATCTTCGCCGGGGGCGGAGCGTCCGCTGAAAAAGCCTCAAGATTATCAGAAGGCTGTAGGCAGTCATGTATTTATTACGACTTATGAGCCGATTGACGGTGCGAAGGAATTCGAAGGGTTGCTGTTGTCTTACGACGGTGAGCAGCTTGTCGTTGAAGCTGGCAAAAAGAAGAGCACGATTCCGCTCGCAAAAGTAGCCAGCGCCAGGTTGGCCATAGTCTTTTAGCGATTGCTATTTATTGAAAGGGGGAACTCGGTTCAAATGAACATGGATTTTATCGAAGCGCTGTCGGAAATTGAACGTGAGAAAGGCATCTCCAAGGAGCTGTTGATTGACGCGATCGAGGCAGCGATGATTTCGAGCTATAAAAGAAATTTCAACACCGCGCAGAATGTGCGCGTAGACATTAACCGCCAAACGGGTTTGATTAGAGTTTACGCTCGCAAAAACGTGACGGAAGAAGTGCTGGACCCAAGAATGGAAATTTCGCTTCACGCGGCCCGGGAAATCAATCCGAACTATCAGCTTGACGACATCGTGGAGATTGAAGTTACGCCGCGCGATTTCGGCCGTATTGCCGCCCAGACGGCAAAGCAGGTCGTCACCCAGCGTATCCGCGAAGCGGAGAGAGGCTTGATCTACAACGCTTTTATCGATAAAGAGGAAGATATCGTAACAGGCATTTTGCAGCGCCAGGATCAACGCAACATTTATGTGGACCTGGGCAAGGTAGAAGCCGTGCTTCCGCTTACCGAACTGATGCCGACCGACAAATTCAAGCAAGGCGACCGGATCAAGGCTTACATTACGAAAGTGGAAAATACGACCAAAGGTCCGCAAATCATTTTGTCGAGAACGCATCCGGGCTTGCTCAAACGGCTGTTTGAGCTGGAAGTTCCGGAAATTTTCGACGGCGTGGTTGAAATTCGCTCCGTAGCGCGCGAAGCCGGTTTCCGTTCCAAGATCGCCGTGCACTCCCGCAATGACGAAGTGGATCCCGTCGGCTCCTGCGTAGGCCCGAAAGGAATGCGCGTGCAGACGATCGTCAGCGAGCTGCGAGGCGAGAAAATCGACATCGTGCGCTGGATGGAGAGCGTGGAAGAGTACGTTGCCAACGCGCTCAGCCCTTCTAAAGTGCTCGAAGTGCAAGTGCATGAAACGGAGAAAATGGCCCGCGTGATCGTGCCGGATTATCAATTGTCGCTCGCGATCGGCATCAAAGGTCAGAACGCCCGTCTGGCGGCTAAACTGACCGGCTGGAAGATCGATATCAAGAGCGAATCGCAAGCGGAACAAGAATACGGCAGACCGAGGACATCGACGGAAGAGATGCATCAGGATTCCGTCAGCATCGATTAAGCCGGACTGCGCTTAAGTTTGCCGAAATCAAGGGGGTGACCGGGGAATGAAACAAAGAAAAGTCCCTTTGAGAAAATGTGTGGCCTGCCAGGAGATGATGCCGAAGCGGGAACTGATCCGCATCGTCAAAACGCCTGACGGCGAGATTCTTATCGATCTGAAAGGGAAAAAGTCCGGGCGCGGTGCCTACCTGTGCGGCAAAGTTTCCTGTTTTAAGCTGGCCAAGAAAAGCAAGGCGCTGGACCGGGCGCTGAAGCATACGGTGAGCGCTGAAATTTACGACCAGTTGGAGCAGGATTTCATTAAAGTGGAAGACGAGTTTATCTCTTCGAAAGAGGAGATGACGGACGATGAAGAATAAATTTTTATCTCATTTGGGTTTAGCCATGCGGGCAGGCAAGTTGGTAACCGGCGACGAAGGCGTGATGAAGGCCATTCGCTCGGGCGAGGCCAAACTGGTCATTATCGCAGAGGATGCTTCCGCCAATACGCACAAAAAGTTTCAAGATAAATGCCGATTCTATGGGGTTACGCTCATGGAAATGGGCTCCAAGGCGGAACTGGGAGGCAGCATTGGCAAGGAAATGCGCGTCATTCTCGGCGTCTTGGACGGAGGCTTCGCACAGATGCTGCTGAAGTGTCAGGTAGACTGAAAGCCGGCTCCGATGTTTAAAAGAAGTTAGATGCAGTCCGCTTTCAGTATAATTACTGCGGAGGTGAAAAGTATTGACAAATAAACAGGATAATAAGGACAAACTTCGCGTTTACGAATATGCCAAATCGCTCAATATGAGCAGCAAAGAGATCATTACGATTCTCAAACGTTTAAATATTCCCGTTAACAATCACATGAGCGTCATGGAGAATGAAGCGGTGGATAGTGTGGAAAGATTTTTTCGCGATATTAAAGCAAATGCGGCTGCCAAGCGGGCAGCTACGGACGGAGGAAATGTGAACTCAACGACGACTAATCAGAAGCCTGCAGGACAGGGTTCTACACCAGAAAATAAAGGAGCTGCGAACTCGGCTTCGAAACCGGCATCGCAGCAAGCAAACAGCGGCAGCGGAACAAAACCATCCGCGCCTCAACAACAGCATAATCAAGCATCGCAAGGCCAAAGACAGGGCCATCAAGGCGGGCAATCCCGACGCTCCGACGATCAATATGTGGCCAGCCGTCCGGCTCAGCCGCAGCGCGACCAACGCCAAGGCGGGCAAGGCCAGGGCCAGGGTCAACGCACGAATTATCAAGGTCAAGGTCAAGGTCAAGGTCAAGGCCAGGGTCAAGGCGGCGGCAATCGCAGCGGAGACCAGCGTCAAGGCGGCCAGCAGCGTTCCGGCGATCAAAGACCGTACCGTCAGAACGATCAGCGTCCTTCCGGCGGCGGCAATTTTAATGGGCGCTCAGGCGGGCAAGGCCAAGGTCAGGGTCAAGGCGGCGGCAACCGCAGCGGCGGCTTCAACAATTCCGGCCCTCGCCCGAATCAGGGCGGCAATACTTCGTCCGGCGGATCGAATGCGGGAGGCGGCAACCGTCCACAAGGCGGAGGCACTCCGAACCGCAGCACTTCGTCGAACCGTCCGGCCCGTCAGTTTGACAACCGCCACAATCAGAGCAGCAGACCGGTCATTCAGGAAGCGAAGCCGCAGTTCCACGTCGGCGCGACGGCAGCGGAATTGGATGAAGCGGCGGCTAAAGCCGGCGTGAAAACGACGAAGAAAACGAAGCCGACGACCAAACGTTTCGACGATGGCAAACAAGGCGGCAACCGCGGCCCAGGCGGCAATTCCAGAAACAACCAAAGAGGCAATCAAAGAGGCAGATTCCAGCAGGAACCAGTGAAGAAAGAGAAAATCGACAATACGCCGAAGAAGATCATCGTCCGCGGCAGCATGACGGTCGGCGAAACGGCCAAACTGCTTCATAAAGACGCTTCGGAAGTCATTAAAAAGCTGCTCTTCCTGGGCGTCATGGCGACGATTAACCAGGAGCTTGATTTGGATTCGATCCAACTCATCGCAAACGAATTCGGAGTTGAGGTCGAAGTTAAGATCAAAGTCGAAGAAGACCGCTTTGAGACATTCGAAGAAGTCGATGATGAAGCCGATCTTCTGGAGCGTCCTCCGGTCGTTACGATCATGGGTCACGTCGACCACGGTAAAACGACCCTGCTCGACGCTATCCGCCAAACGAATGTGACGGAAGGCGAAGCAGGCGGCATCACGCAGCATATCGGCGCTTATCAGGTCGAAGTGAACCATAAAAAAATTACGTTCCTGGATACTCCGGGCCACGAAGCGTTCACAACGATGCGTGCCCGCGGCGCTCAAGTGACGGATATTACAATTATCGTCGTTGCGGCGGATGACGGCGTTATGCCTCAGACCGTTGAAGCGATCAACCATGCCAAAGCGGCCGGCTGCCCGATCATCGTCGCTGTGAACAAAATCGATAAAGAAGGCGCTAATCCGGATCAAATCAAGCAGGCTCTTACGGCATTTGAACTCGTGCCGGAAGAATGGGGCGGAGACACGATCTTCTGCGAAATTTCCGCGAAGCAGCGCATCGGACTTGAGAACCTGCTGGAGATGATTTTGCTTGTCGCCGAAGTTCAGGAGTACAAAGCGAATCCGAACAAGCGGGCAAGAGGAACAGTCATCGAGGCTGAGCTGGACAAAGGAAGAGGTCCCGTGGCCCGTATTCTTATTCAGCACGGCACGCTCAAAGTCGGCGACAGCTTCGTAGCCGGCGTATGCTTCGGCCGCGTCAGAGCGATGGTCAATGACAAAGGCAAACGTTTGAAAGAAGCAGGTCCTTCTACACCGGTCGAAATCACCGGTCTGACCGAGGTGCCTCAAGCAGGGGATCCGTTCCTTGCTTACGAGGATGAGCGCAAAGCCAGAGACATCGCGGAAAGACGCGCGACCGCGCTTCGCCAGTCCGAAATGGGCGCCAACGCGCGCGTTACGCTGGATGATCTCTTCAAACATATTAAAGACGGCGAAATCAAAGATTTGAATGTCATCATCAAAGGGGACGTTCAAGGTTCGGTCGAAGCGCTGAAAAGCTCCCTGGAGAAAATTGAAGTCGAAGGCGTACGCGTAAAAATTCTTCATAACGGCGTCGGCGCGGTTACGGAATCGGATATTATTCTCGCTTCCGCTTCGAATGCGATCATCATCGGCTTTAACGTTCGTCCTGAGCCTGCTGCGAAAGCGACGGCCGATCAGGAAAAAGTGGATATCCGTCTGCACAACATCATCTACAACGTCATTGAAGAAATCGAGCAGGCCATGAAAGGCATGTTGGATCCGATCTTCAAAGAGAACGTGCTCGGTCAAGCCGAAGTGCGCAACGTGTTCAAAATTACCGGCGTCGGGGCGATCGCAGGCTGCATGATCACCTCCGGCAAAATTACGCGCAACGCTCAGGCTCGCTTGATCCGCGGCGGCATCGTCGTGCATGAAGGCAAGATCGATTCCCTGAAAAGATACAAGGACGATGCAAAAGAAGTCGCTCAAGGCTACGAATGTGGTATATCTCTGGAGCGTTATCATGATATTAAAGAAGGGGACGTTATCGAAGCCTTCATCATGGAAACTGTTGAGAGGTGATTGACGTATGGCCAGAGTAAGAGTAGGACGTGTAGGCGAGCAAATCAAGAAAGAGCTCAGCCAAATTATACAATCCGAATTGAAGGATCCGCGTATCGGATTTTTGACGGTAACCGGCGTAGAAGTTACGAACGATTTATCCCTTGCGCGCGTGTTCCTGAGCGTTATGGGAACCGACGAGCAGAAGGAAGCCACGCTCAAAGCGTTGGCCTCCGGCACCGGGTATATCCGTTCGGAGCTCGGCAAGCGAATTCGTTTGCGCAAAATTCCCGAACTTCAATTCAAGTTTGACAGCTCCATTGACTATGGAAGCCGCATCGACCAACTGCTGCACAAGCTCAACGAGGAAGGAAATCCGAACTTATGACGAGCGGAATGAACCATGCACCCGAGTACAGGCAGCAGCTTGATGCCGCTGCAAAGTTTATCGAGCAGCATGACGATTTCCTGGTGGTATCCCATATCCAGCCGGATGGGGATGCCGCCGGCTCTACATATGTGACAGGGTGGATGCTGCAGCAGCTTGGGAAATGTTTCACAATGATCAACGAAGGTCCCATGCCATCCAAATTCGCTTATTTGTGGGGAAGCGATAGGGTGCTGGACTTCGGCAAGGAGCGTCCGGCCCGCAGTTTTCAAACGATCATAAGCGTAGATTGTGCTGATTTTTCCAGAATAGGCAAGATCAGCACTCTTTTTGACGATCAGGCGGAACTGCTCAACATTGACCATCATCCTACGAACGACAAATTCGGGAAGTGTCATTTGATCAAGGATGACGCAGCGGCTACCGTGCAAATTTTGTACGATCTGGCATTGCATATGAACCTCAAGCCCGCTCTGGCGTTTGGGGAATGCATTTATACGGGACTCTTGACCGATACGGGAGGTTTCCGCTATTCGAACACAACGCCGGAGGTGCTGCAAATAGGCGCTTCTTTGTTGGCGCTAGGGGTGAAGGGCGCGGACATCGCCGAGCAGGTGCTCGAGCGGTTGACATTTGCCCAGATCGAACTGCTGCAAAAGGCGCTTCCGACGCTTTCGTTTGCTTGCGACCGCAAGCTGGCCTGGCTTGCCGTTTCGCTTGAGGATCTCGAGTTAACCGGGGCTTCCGGCGAAGATCTCGACGGGCTGGTCAACTACCCGCGCAATGTGGAAGGCGTCGAGGTGGGGATGCTGTTCAAGGAAAAAGCCGCCGGTGTCATCAAAGTGAGTCTCCGTTCCGCAGGCAAAGTGGACGTAGCCCGCATCGCGCAAGCTTTGGGCGGCGGCGGCCATGTCCGGGCATCGGGCTGTACGATTCACGGAACGCTGGATGAAGCGGTGGCAACCATGATTCAGGAAGTAGGGACAGAACTGATATGACGTTAGAAGGCGTTTTGCCGGTATGGAAGCCGAAAAACTTTACGTCGCACGACGTTGTCGCCAAAGCCAGGCGCCTGCTGGGCGTCAAGCGGATCGGCCATACGGGGACGCTGGACCCGGAGGTTACGGGTGTGCTGCCCTTATGCGTAGGACGAGCTACGCGGATGGTGGAATACATTCAGGATCTGCCGAAGGAATACGAGGCCGTGCTTCTGATCGGTCTGGCGACGGACACGGAGGATATGACGGGAACCGTCCTCGAAGAGGCCGGACAAGTCTCGCTTCGGGAGGACGAGATCCGCGCCGCTCTGGCGTCGTTCGTGGGGGAGATCGAACAGGTTCCTCCGATGTTTTCGGCCGTGAAAGTGGACGGAAAGAGGCTCTACGAACTGGCCCGCGAAGGCAAGGAAGTCGAACGCAAGTCGCGAAAAGTAACGATTCACGGCATCGAGATTTTGCGCATCGATGCGGACGCGAAGCACCCTGAGATCCATTTTCGGGTAAGCTGCTCCAAGGGGACGTACATTCGCACATTGTGTGTCGATATCGGCAAGGCACTGGGCTATCCGGCGGTGATGAAAAGCTTGATCCGCACCTCAACGGGAAATATCCGCCAGGAGCAGTGTCTGACCTTTGAGCAGATCGAGCAGCTGAAGGCGGCGGGCACGCTGCAAGCAAAAATGATCCCCATGGATCAAGCAGTTTCGCATATTCCCGAAGTGCGGCTTTCAGCCAAGGAAGCGGAGCATGCGCTCCAGGGCAAACGAATCGCTTGCCAGGCCGGACGCATTCCGCATGTTCGCGCTTTGCAGCCGCTGCTCCGCGCTTATTCGCCGGACGGGCGTTTTCTGGGTTTATTTGAATGGAATAAAGGGGATCAAACGCTTGTTCCCGTAAAAATATTTTTATAATTTTCCGTATGTTCATGACCGGACGGGCTGAAATAGGCAGGTGAATTCAGTTTTTATGAAAATTATTCCGCTATCATATCCGATTGATCTGGAATCGGCTCCTCTCTGCGTCGGCAAGCAGGTACTCGCGATCGGCGATTTTGACGGCGTTCATTTGGGGCATAGGGAAGTGATCGGCCGCGCGATCCATACCGCAGAGCAGCTGAAACTTCCCGCTTCCATTATGACGTTCCATCCTCATCCCAGAGCTGTGATGGGCCAGGACAAATATGTCGAGCTATTAACGCCGATGAGCAAGAAGATGGAAATTTTTTCTTCCCTTGGCGTGAATCATGTTTACGTAGTCACTTTCGATGCTTCGCTCATGCGGTTGTCTCCCGAACATTTTGTGGACCGGGTTCTGCACGTGCTGGGCGTGGAAAGCGTCGTTTGCGGCTTTGATTTCACCTTCGGCTTTCAGGGGCGGGGGAATCCGGATTCGCTTTGCGAGCTGAGCCACGGCAAATTCGCCGTAGAAGTCGTTCGCCCTTTTCATATGGATGGAGAAAAAGTGAGCAGCACCTCGGTGCGGGACGCCCTCCAGCAAGGCGACATCGGAACGGCCAGCAGGCTCCTTGGGCGTTATTACGGCATGCGGGGCACAGTCGTAGACGGGTACAAGCGCGGGCGCACCATCGGATTTCCGACGGCCAATATTCGGCTGGAAGAGCCTTTTGTCATACCGGCCAACGGCGTATATGCGGTTAAAGCCCATGTTAAAGGGGAACCTTACAAAGGGGTTATGAATATCGGAGTAAAGCCCACTTTTGAAACCGGGGAGCTGAAACCGACTTTGGAGGCTCATTTGTTCGATTTTTCCGGTGATATTTACGGCGAGGAAGTTGCAGTCGAACTGGTCGCTTATCTCCGGCAGGAACGGAAATTCGCTTCGGTCGATGAATTGATTGCGCAAATCGGTCAAGATGCCGGGGCTGCGAAAGAAATATTCTCAACCATTTTATAATCCAGGCATTTACATCTGCCTATTCGATATGATATACTGATGAACGTTGTCAAAGCGAAGCATCGTTTTGGCTGGAACCTTAGCTTGGAACCACGCTATCACCGGCGTTTTCTGGGCTACAGGGGATACTTTGAAACAGGAGGTGAACAAGGATGGCATTAACACAAGAGCGCAAAACTCAACTGATTCAAACTCACAAGGTACACGATACCGACACGGGTTCTCCAGAGGTACAAATCGCTATCCTTACGGAAAACATTGTTAACCTGACGGATCATCTGCGGACGCACAAGAAAGATCATCATTCCCGCCGCGGTTTGCTCAAAATGGTCGGACAACGCCGTAAGCTGCTGACATACCTGAAGAACAAAGATGTGAAACGTTACAGTGCTTTGATTGAAAAGCTCGGCTTGCGTCGATAAAAACCGACAACGAGAAGCAACCTGCCGCTCCATGGCTGGGCTCGATAAGAGCCGAGCGAAAGAGCGGCATAAGGTTGCTTTTTCTGTAGATAAGAAAGTATATGTTTTATACTTTTGCTTCGCATCTACCTTGATAAACGCGTTCGTCCCAGAAGGACGACGGAGTCGTTTATCCTTGTGTACACGGACAATGTGCGTTCCGGGACCGGGACCGGACAATCGGATGCACCATTGTTATTTTTAAAACCGTAAAAGAAGGAAATACTGGTGAGTATGCAGAAATAGAGGAAGACTCAACGTTAGGTACATATTTTCGGGCCTGACTCTGTTTTTGCGCACTGAAAAGCCAAACTTGAAGGAGGATATTATGGAGACAAGGGTACAAATGGACCTCGGCGGCAGACCGTTTATTCTGGAAACGGGCCGGCTCGCCAAACAGGCCAACGCCGCCGTTACCGCACGTTACGGCGATACGGTCGTGCTATGTACGGTTACGGCGTCCAGCGAGCCGAAGGATCTCGATTTTTTCCCGTTAACCGTCAACTATGAAGAAAGATTATACTCCGTAGGCAAAATCCCCGGAGGATTCATCAAGCGGGAAGGACGCCCGAGCGAGAAAGCGATTCTGGCCAGCCGTCTTACCGACCGTCCGATCCGTCCGCTGTTTCCGGAAGGCTTCCGCAACGACGTACAGATCGTATCGATCGTCATGAGCGTCGATCAGGAATGCTCTCCCGAAATCGCGGCGATGATCGGTACGTCCGCTGCGCTGAGCATCTCCGACGTGCCGTTCAACGGTCCGATCGGCGGCGTTATCGTCGGCCGCGTCGACGGTCAATTCGTCATCAATCCGACGACGGAGCAAGCCGAGAAAAGCGACATTCACCTGACCGTCGCAGGAACCAAAGACGCGATCATGATGGTGGAAGCGGGCGCGAACGAAGTTCCGGAGGAAGTCATGCTGGAAGCGATTATGTTCGGCCATGACGAAATCCGCAAAATCGTTGCGGTCATTGAAGAGCTTACCGCACAGGCGGGCAAGCCGAAAATGGAAGTGAAGCTTCACACGGTCGATGCGGAAGTGAGCAAGGCTGTTCGCGACTTTGCGCAAGCGCGCCTCGTGGAAGCGATCAAAATTGCCGAGAAGCATGCCAGACAGGAAGCGATTGACGCCGTGAATGCCGACGCCGTCGAGCATTTCACTGGGGTATATGCGGAAACGCCGGACAGCATGGACGATGTGAAAGAAACGCTGTACGATATCGTCAAGGAAGAAGTACGCCGACTGATCACTCACGACAAAGTGAGACCTGACGGCCGCAAGCTCGAAGAAATTCGTCCGATCGAGTGCGACATCACGCTGCTGCCGCGCACACACGGCTCCGGACTGTTCACACGCGGACAAACGCAAGCATTAAGCATATGTACATTGGGCGCATTAGGCGATGTGCAAATTCTCGACGGTCTCGACCTGACGGAAACCAAACGGTTCATGCATCACTACAATTTCCCGCCGTTCAGCGTAGGGGAAGCCAGACCGCTTCGTCCGCCGGGCCGCAGAGAAATTGGTCACGGTGCGCTTGGCGAACGGGCTCTTGAGCCGATCATCCCGAATGAGACCGATTTCCCTTACACGATCCGTCTCGTATCGGAAGTGCTGGAATCAAACGGTTCGACGTCCCAGGCAAGTATTTGCGCCAGCACACTGGCATTAATGGATGCCGGAGTGCCGATTAAAGCTCCTGTAGCGGGTATCGCCATGGGTCTTATTAAAGACGGCGACCATTTCTCGATTTTGTCCGACATTCAAGGCATGGAAGACCACCTCGGGGACATGGACTTCAAAGTGGCCGGAACAGCCAAAGGCGTAACCGCGCTGCAAATGGATATCAAAATCGACGGCATCGACCGCAGCATTTTGCAGCAGTCTTTGGAGCAAGCCAAAGAAGGCCGCATGCACATTTTGAACAAAATGCTCGCGCGCATTGACGAGCCCAAGAAAGCTCTTTCGCCTTATGCTCCGAAAATCGTTACGATGCAGATCAATCCGGACAAAATCCGCGATGTCATCGGCGCAGGCGGTAAAATCATCAACAAGATTATTGAAGAAACCGGCGTGAAAATCGACATCGAGCAGGATGGCCGCGTATTTATCGCTTCTTCTAACCAAGAGATGAACGAGAAAGCCCGTTCGATCATCGAAGGCATCGTCCGCGAAGTCGTCGTCGGCGAAACTTATCTCGGTACGGTGAAACGCGTTGAAAAATTCGGCGCCTTCGTGGAAATTTTGCCAGGCAAGGAAGGGCTGGTGCACATTTCGCAGCTATCTACCGAGCGCGTGGCGAAAGTGGAAGATGTCGTGAATGTCGGCGATCAAATTACGGTAAAAGTGACCGAAATCGACCAGCAAGGCCGTGTCAATCTTTCCCGCAAAGCTACATTAACTTCGCAAGTCCCGGCTCAAACCTAAAGCCGTGTGACTTGCGCAGTCACAATTTCATATGCGCCAGGATAAAGAGTCAGATCAGTCTGTCTCTTTTTTGCTTTTTATCATGGCTTTCTGCGCCGTTCTATTCTTGTCCTTGCAGGCATAAGCTCAGGACATAGGGTAGAGGAGGACAAGAGAATGGTCAACAAAAAATGGCTGCTGCTCGGAAGCTTCTTTCTGGCGATGTTGACCGGTATCGAAGCTGTCCCAAGCATAGACGCCTTCATAGATGCTGTAAAATCCGGCTCTAAGCCTTATGCAGCGGCTGGCCGTACGAACAGCCCGGCTTCCGCCCAAACGTTTGATCCGGTCCGGGAGCAGCCCGGTCATCTGCTTGAGACGATCAAAGTCGAAGCGGAGAAACGCAAAATCTCGCCCATTGACGCCAAATTGGACCGCGTCTGGAAAGCGATACCCGGCTACAACGGTTTGGAGGTCGACGTCGAGGAGACGCTCAAGCTAGCCGAGCACCGGCTGACTCCGGGAACAATCCATTATGTGATGAAAGAGACGCCTCCCAACGTACAATTGAACGATTTGGGGCCGAATCCGATATATAAAGGCAATCCCAAGAAACCGATGGTTTCTTTTATGATCAATGTCGCCTGGGGCAACGAATACTTGGACAGCATGCTGGCGACGCTCCGGAAAGAGAACGTGCACGCGACTTTTTTTCTCGACGGCATGTGGCTGAGCAAAAACGCGGAGCTGGCAAAGCAAATTTTAAACGAAGGACACGAGCTGTCCAATCACGCATATTCCCACAAGGATATGAGGACGGTTAGCCGGGCCAAAGCAGCGGAAGAGATCGGCAAGACGGAGGAACTGCTGAAACGGCTGGGTGTCGAAAACAAGCTGTTTGCACCGCCGTCCGGTTATTTTAACGAAGAGACCGTTCAGGTTGCCGCCGAATACAAGCTCAAAACGATATTGTGGACGTTCGATACGATTGATTGGAAAAATCCGGGGGCGGATCGCATCATCCAGCGGCTGAATCAAAATGTGGAGCCGGGCTCGCTTATTTTGATGCATCCGACGGCGTCTTCCAGCGAAGCGCTTGCCGGGATGATCCGCACCATTAAAAATAAAGGACTTACTTTGGGGACGGTAAGCGAGCTCATTTCCCCGAGCCGGGTTCCCGAACCGAATCTGCAAAGTTGAGTCGATGGAACATTTTTGTTAGACTAAGTAAGTATAATTGGGGGAGCAGCATTTTAGGCGTTTCATTCGAGGAGGAACATTGGTGATCAACTACCGCTTACATAACGGGTTAAGAGTAGTTATGGAACAAATCCCGACGTGCCGTTCGGTATCGTTCGGAATTTGGGTCAAGACAGGCTCACGCAACGAAAAGCCGGACAATAACGGCATTTCGCATTTTATCGAACATATGCTCTTTAAAGGCACGGAACGCCATTCCGCCAAAGACATCGCCGAAATTTTCGACGGCATCGGCGGGAATGTGAACGCGTTCACTTCCAAAGAATACACTTGCTATTACTGCAAAGTGCTGGACGATCATCTGCCGTTGGCTATGGACGTTCTTGCCGATATGTTTTTCCATTCGACTTTTGACGAGACCGAACTGGAGAAAGAGAAGAACGTCATCTTCGAGGAAATTTCGATGTATGAAGACACGCCGGACGATCTGGTCCATGATTTGCTCGCTAAAGCGGCGTACGGCTCCCATTCGCTCGGCTACACGATTCTTGGAACGCAGGACAATTTGTCCGCAATGAAGCCCGACGACCTGCGCCGCTACATGAAGCAGTACTACAACACGGAAAATACCGTGATCAGCATCGCCGGCAACATCGACGACAGCGCGCGCGAATTAATCGAGCGGCATTTTGGAAGCTTTACTCAAACCGGCCAAGAAACCGGCTACGATGCTCCCGACTTTTTGAGCGAGCTTGTTTTTCACGAAAAGAAAACCGAGCAAAATCACATTTGCCTCTCGCTCCCGGGGTTATCCTTGCAGGAGGAAAACTTGTATCCGATCGTTTTGCTGAACAACGCTATCGGCGGGGGAATGAGCTCGAGGCTGTTTCAAGAGATTCGCGAGAAGCGCGGACTGGCGTATTCCGTCTATTCCTATCATTCTTCCCATATCGACAGCGGCATGTTTACCATTTACACGGGAACGGCCCCCAAGCAGACCGAAGAAGTGCTTAAAGTGACTTTGGAGCTGCTGCACGACATCGCCGTAAACGGAATCACGGACTCCGAGCTGAAAAAAGGCAAGGAACAGCTGAAGGGCAGCTTGATCCTAAGTCTGGAAAGCACGGGAAGCCGCATGAACCGGCTGGGCAAAAACGAGCTGATGACCGGCAAGCATTACAGCCTGGACGAAATGATCCGGCGCATCGAGAGCGTACAGATGGATCATGTCCGGGAACTGACGAAAACGTTGTTCGCCACGCCGTTCGCTTTGTCCATGGTCGGGCATTCCGATGCCGCGCTGAAAGAGTTTAGGAGGGATCAGCTTGTCAATTCCTGATTTTGACGTACAAATCAAGCGGCTCCCCGGTCATGAAGACATCGAGCTGCCGCGCAAAATGTCCGCCGCCGCCAGCGGCTTCGACCTGCACGCCGCCGTGAGCGAGCCCGTCGTGCTGCAGCCCGGCGAGCGCCTGCTCATACCGACCGGCTTTGCGCTCAGCATGCCGCCCGAGCTGGAGGCGCAAATCCGCCCGCGCAGCGGCCTTGCGTACAAGCACGGCATCACTTCGCTGAATTCGCCGGGCACGATCGACGCCGACTACCGCGGCGAAATCAAGGTGCTCCTGATCAACCACGGGCAGGAGCCGTTCACGATTCAGCGCGGGGAGCGGATCGCGCAAATGGTGTTCCAGCTCGTCCCGCAGATCCGGCTCACCGAGGTCGAGGAATTGACCGAGACCGAGCGCGGCTCGGGCGGGTTCGGGCATACGGGACGCTAACGGCGAAGCCGGCGCGTTCCGGTATAAAGCGGCTGTCCTCGTCAGCCGCAACGATCTGACGCCATCCAACCACTGTATCAAGCGGTTGGATGGCGTCTTTTTTCAATTGTGCCGGCTCCGGGGCGCGAAAGCGAAAGCCCACAAAAGCTCTCATGAGGTCGCGAACGTCACCCCACATGGTGAAATAACTCAGGTCTGCCGTGTTCTATTTTCGTAATGCAGTTTTTGCTCAACGGATGGGCTGGCCGCGCGGCTCTCAGCGCGCGGTGTTGCGCTGCATGACGGCGATTGGTCGACCGCAGCGAAATATTCCTGCAATTTCACGGGTTGCCCAGAACCAACACTCCAGAGCCGCGGTCGCACAATCTACTTGATTACGCGAAGAAAACCTGCAAAAGTGCAGTTTTTTGCCCGCGGATACGCTGCCGTCGAAAAATTCCTGCAAATGTACAGGCTTTTCGCCGCGAACAGGGGCCTAGGTTCATTTTCATCGAAAATTCCTGTATAATCGCAGGCTTTTCGCCAAGATGAACCACTTTTACGGAAAAAACCTGCACTTTCGCAGGTTTTCTCCTTGCCAAGCCGCCTCGTGCTCCCACTTCAGCGCCACAACCCTTGCAGGAGAGCGTGGGTTGGGGAAGAGCGACCGCACCCCCTCCGATTCCACTAGCCCCTCACTCTATCCACAATCCGATTTTGCACGTTTTCTACACGTTGATAGAGATGCGCCTCTACAATGTACGTTTTTCTCAACGGTCTACAATTGTGCGAGTTTTTCCGCGGGTAAATGAGCTCAAGCTCTTTTATCGGGAGTTTCTGCATAATCCGGGCTGTTGAGAAACCCACTTTTATGGCCTAAATATCCCTCTCAAATCGGTTTAAATCAATTTTTCCTCTTCGTGATGAGAGCCTCCCTACACGATTTTCTCAACAGCCGGACAATCGCACGTTTTTTCTCGTAATGGCCGCATGCACAGAAAAAAACCGCACTTTAACCGCAGTAGAGCTGATTACTTTCTTGCTGTGGAGTGACGGCTACGGCGTCGTGAGAGTTTTTGCAGGTTTTACACGCGTAGGCGAAAAGCCTGCGATTGTGTAAGAATTTCAATGTGCGGGAAGTACGGCAAAGCCCGGTGAAACGCTTGACGAAACTCCTTGCGACAAGTAACGCATCCTTAGGCGTAAGCATATTATAACTTATCGTAACGACCGAGAAAGGGGTGTAAGCGGGAATGCTTACTGGTATTTCGGTTGCTTTCATGGGCGGCGACGCCCGGCAGCTAGAAGTGATTCAGAAATTTACCGAGCTTGACGCCGCGGTTACTTTAATCGGCTTCGACAACTTGGGACGGCAATTCAGCGGAGTGACCAACGCCAGGCTTCGTCCGTCACTGTTTGAAACGATCGATGTACTGATACTGCCTGCCGTCGGTACAGACGATTCGGGACAAGTGGAGTCCATCTTTTCCAGTGAAGAATTGATTTTGACCGATGATCATATGACCGCTCTGCCAAGACATGCCAAAGTATATACGGGTATGGCCAAAGGTTATTTAAAGAAGCTTTGCGCGGCACACGGTATCGGATTGATTGAATTGTTTGACCGGGATGACGTTGCCATTTATAACTCGATTCCGACGGCCGAAGGCGCCCTCATGATGGCCATTCAAAATACGGATATTACGATTCACGGTTCCGTATGCATGGTTCTGGGCTTTGGCCGCACGGGTTTTACGATGGCAAGAACGCTGCAGGGACTAGGTGCGACAGTCAAAATCGGCGTGCGCAAGGCGGAGCATTTTGCGAGAGCGTGGGAGATGGGATTTCAGCCCTTCTATACGAGGGAGTTGTACTTGGAAGTGGCCAATATTGACTTGCTTTTTAACACAATTCCGACTATGATAGTCACAGCGCAAGTTATTACCAATATCCCGCATCGCGCGGTGATCATCGATTTGGCCTCCAAGCCCGGCGGAACGGACTTCCGGTTTGCCGAGAGACGGGGGATCAAAGCGATGCTCGCACCCGGACTGCCTGGCATTGTCGCACCGAAAACAGCTGGCCGCATCATGGCGAACACGCTAAGCCAACTGATTGAGGAAGACTTCAAAGACAGGAGCGATGTGAAATGAATTGGGCGGGGAAAACGGTCGGCTATGCTTTAACCGGCTCTCATTGTACGCTGGAGGAAGTTATGCCGCAGATTAAGAGATTCGTAGATGCGGGAGCTCGCGTAGTCCCCATCGTATCGAATTCGGTCTTGACAACGGATACGCGTTTTGGCAAATCGGCGGATTGGCAGCGGCAATTGAAGGAAATCACAGGCAGCGAGATTATATCCTCGATCGTCGAAGCCGAGCCTCTAGGGCCTTCCAAGCTGCTTGACGTCATGGTCATTGCGCCTTGCACAGGCAACACGACAAGCAAGCTTGCCAATGCGATGACGGAAAGCCCTGTGCTCATGGCGGCCAAAGCTCAAATGAGAAACCAGCGCCCGCTTGTCCTGGCCATTTCCACGAATGACGGGCTTGGTCTTAATGCGATGAACATCGCAAAGCTTCTGATTACGAAAAATATTTACTTCGTCCCTTTCGGTCAGGACGCTCCCGGAGCGAAGCCCAATTCGTTAGTAGCCAGAATGGATCTCATCATGGAAGCCTGCGAATCCGCATTGGAAGGCAAGCAGCTGCAGCCAATGATCATTGAGAGATTTCTATATCAATAAATATATATTCTTCACAGGGGAGAGGACAGGACATGTCGAACCAGAAATTATTTAACGTTGCAGTAGTCGGCGCTACCGGTGCCGTCGGAGAACAAATTATCCGTCTATTGGAAGAGCGAAATTTCCCCATTAAGGAATTGAAGCTGTTGTCATCCGCCAGATCCGCAGGCGTCAAGCTTGCTTTTAAAGGTCAGGAAATCACGGTTCAGGAAGCGGCTCCCGAAAGTTTTCAAGGGGTCGATATTGCCTTGTTCAGCGCCGGAGGGGACGTCTCCAAGGCGCTGATTCCGCATGCCGTTCAGGCCGGCACGATCTGTATCGACAATACGAGCGCGTACCGTATGGACCCGGAAACTCCGCTCGTCGTGCCCGAGGTGAACGTTGACAAAATCAACGAACACAAAGGCATTATTGCCAATCCGAACTGCTCGACGATTCAAATGGTGGCGGCACTCAAGCCGCTGTATGACCGTTTCGGCATTTCGCGTATTATCGTTTCGACCTATCAAGCCGTTTCCGGCGCAGGCGCCAAAGCGATCAACGAAATGCTGAGACAGTCCAAGGAAGTTCTTGAAGGAAGAGCGGCGAATCCCGACATTTTGCCGGTTGGTTCTTTACCGGTGAAGCACCAAATCGCCTTCAATGCGATTCCGCAAATCGACAAATTTTTGGACAACGGCTTTACGAACGAAGAGATGAAGATGATTTTGGAAACGAAAAAAATTATGGGCGACGAGTCCCTTGAAGTGACGGCTACATGCGTGCGCATTCCGGTCGTTTACGGCCACTCCGAATCCGTCTATGTCGAGTTGAAAGATGACTTCGATATCGAGGAAGTGAAGAGCTTGCTGGCCGACGCCCCCGGCATCGTTCTTGTCGACAATCCGGCCGAACAGCAGTATCCGCTCGCAACGGACGCGGCAGGCAAGCTGGAGACCTTCGTAGGCCGCGTGCGCCGCGACTTGAGCAATCCGAGAGGCCTCAACCTCTGGATCGTCTCCGACAACCTGCTCAAAGGCGCTGCCTGGAATGCCGTGCAAATTGCTGAATATATTGCTATAGAACAATAATCGCACCAGCTGCTTGATTTATGCAGATGGACATGAATATGGGGGAAACTCATGCGAATCCTTGTGCAAAAATTTGGAGGTACTTCGCTTTCCACCGCTCAAGCCAGAGAACATGTCATCGGACACATTCAAGACGCATTAGCAGACAGCTATAAATTAGTCGTAGTCGTTTCCGCGATGGGAAGAATAGGCGAGCCCTACGCCACGGACACCCTCCTTGATCTGGTACGCCAGAACGGGGAAGGGACTCCGGCCAGGGAGCTCGATTTGCTGATGAGCTGCGGGGAATTGATATCCGCAGTCCATTTGTGCAGCTTGCTGCAAGCCAGAGGAATCCGTTCCACGGTTCTGACAGGCGGGCAAGCCGGGATTCAGACGAACGATGTGCACGGCAACGCGCAGATCGTATCCGTTCAACCGAACCGGATTGTCGAACATCTGGAGCAGGGCTTCGTTGTCATCGTTGCCGGCTTCCAGGGCAAAACCGGCCAAGGCGAATTGACAACGCTCGGCCGCGGGGGCAGCGATACGTCCGCCACGGCGCTGGGAGCTGCTCTCAAGGCTGAAATTGTCGATATTTTTACCGATGTCAAAGGGATTTTGACGGCGGACCCGAGAATCGTGGAAGATGCGAAGCCGCTCGTAAGAGTCAGCTTTGCGGAAATATGCAACATGGCGCACAACGGCGCCAAAGTGATTCACCCCCGCGCCGTGGAAGTGGCGATGCAGGCGAATATCCCGATTCGCGTCCGTTCGACATTTTCCAAAGAAGAAGGGACGCTCGTGGCGGCAGTGGACAATGCGGCGCATGAGGACAGCAAAGTGGATGACCGCTTTGTGACAGGCATCGCGCAGTTTACGAATATTACGCAAATTCAGGTCGCCGCTGTAGACGGGCAATTTGATTTGCAGCTCAAAGTATTCAAAACGATGGCGCAAAATCAGATTAGCGTCGATTTTATCAATGTGAACCCTTCGGGGGTTGTCTATACCGTTTTTGATCAAGAAGCGGAGCGGGCCGTCAAGCTGCTGCGAAGCCAAGGCTATGAACCGAGAGCGTTAAGCGGCTGCGCCAAAGTTTCCGTCATCGGCGGAGGCATGAACGGCGTGCCGGGCATTATGGCCCGTATCGTAGAGGCGTTGACCGAAGAAGATATCCGTATTTTGCAATCGGCCGATTCCAATACGACAATCTGGGTGCTTGTGCAGGGCGACGATATGAGAAAAGCGGTGAGAGCGCTTCATCATAAGTTTTATTTGAACATGTAAATCGTTACACGTAGGAGGCATAATACGGTGGATTTCGGAAGATTAATTACAGCGATGGTAACTCCGTTCGACGAGAATTTAGAAGTCAACTGGAGCCAGGTAGAGCCACTGATCGACTATTTGATCGAGGAGCAGCATTCGGATAGCCTCGTCATTTGCGGAACGACGGGGGAGTCGCCGACATTGACGGAAGAGGAGAAGCTGCGCTTGATCGAAGCATCCGTCCGTTACGCCAGAGGACGCTGCAAAATTATCGCAGGTACAGGCAGTAATGACACAGCGCATACGATCCATCTGTCCCAAAAGGTTGAAAAGCTCAGAGTCGACGCTTTGCTCGTCGTAGCTCCTTACTATAACCGTCCTTCGCAGGAAGGGCTGTATCAGCACTTCAAAGCGGTTGCCGAGTCCGTGGAGCTTCCGGTCATACTCTATAACGTGCCAGGGCGCACGGGAGTGAATATAGATGCGGATACGACGATCCGGCTTTCGCAAATACCGAATATCGTAGCGACCAAAGATTGCGCCGGCACGGATCAGCTTACGCGTATCGTGAGCGGAGCGGCGTCCGGTTTTACGGTCTATACCGGCGACGACAGCAACGGGCTGCCCGCTCTGGCCGTCGGATGTCATGGAATTATCAGCGTGGCCAGTCATGTGATTGGAAAAGACATGCAATCTATGATAAAGTATTATTTGGAAGGCAACATACAGCAAGCGGCGGAGCTGCATCGCAAGCTTCATCCTGTATTTACAGGTATATTCCGTGTTCCGAGTCCTGCTCCGATCAAGCATGCTTTGGCTTTGAAAGGAATGCATACAGGTGGAGTCAGACTGCCGCTAGTAAACGTATCCGAGCAAGAAGGACAATTCATCCAATCTCTTTTTGAATGATAACGCCTAAAGGATCGGTGCTTCCAGCATCGGTTTTCTTTTTTTGGGGACACTAGCGCTTAAAGGATAGCGACTTGTAATTGCTGTTTTTCTTCATGTATAATGGTGGCAAGTGACTGGTTCGGTTTCTCATTTAAAATTCGTCGTCCAATCTTAGAAGGAGGTATATTCTTGTCCAAAAAAAATAATGACAAACTTTTGATCTTCGCTCTTGGCGGCGTGGGCGAAATCGGAAAAAATATGTACTGCGTGCAGTATGCGAATGATATTGTAGTGATTGATAGCGGTTTGAAGTTCCCTGAAGAGGACATGCTCGGCATTGACATTGTCATACCTGATATCGGCTATTTAACGGAAAACCGTGATAAAGTTCGAGGGATTATTATCACTCACGGACACGAGGATCACATCGGAGGCTTGCCGTATGTGCTTAAGCATCTGAATGTGCCTGTGTACGCTACGAAGCTGACACTCGGACTGATTGAAGCAAAGTTGAAGGAAGCTAACTTACTTGGGGAGACCAAACGCATTTTAATCAATTCGGATACGGTTCTTCCGCTGGGTACGATCACGGCCTCATTCTTCAAGACAAACCATAGTATCCCGGATTCCGTCGGGGTTGCCCTGGATACGCCGGAAGGCGTAGTCGTTCATACAGGCGACTTCAAATTCGATCAAACGCCGGTCAATGATCAATATGCAGATTTGCACCGTATGGCGGAGATCGGGAAAAAGGGCGTACTGGCTTTGCTTTCAGACAGTACGAATTCAGAAAAGCCGGGTTACACAGGTTCCGAGAAAAGTGTCGGCGTGGAAATCGAAGAGGTTTTCCGCAAAGCGAAGCAAAGAGTCGTGATTGCAACGTTCGCTTCCAACATTCATCGCGTTCAGCAAGTATTCGATGCCGCTGCGGCGACAAACCGCAAAGTAACGGTAATCGGACGAAGCATGGTGAACGTCGTATCGATTGCCAGCGAGCTCGGTTATTTACACATACCGGACGGTATGCTGATCGAGCCTGAGGAAGTGAATAAGCTTGCCGCCGACCGGGTCGTTATCCTTTCGACGGGAAGCCAGGGCGAGCCGATGTCCGCGTTAACGCGGATGGCGCGTTCCACGCATCGCAAAGTCGATATTTTACCGGGAGATACGGTCATTATCGCGGCGACTCCGATTCCGGGCAATGAGCGTTATGTCGGCCGTACGGTAGATGAACTGTTCCGCATTGGCGCGAATGTCATTTACGGTCCGGGTTCTGTAACGGGAGTTCACGTATCAGGCCACGGCAGCCAAGAAGAGCTGAAGCTGATGCTGAATTTAATGAAACCGAAATATTTCATTCCGATCCACGGTGAATACCGCATGCTGCGCCAGCACGGTTTGCTTGCAGAGTCCGTCGGCATTGACAAAGACGATATTTTCATTTGCGATATTGGAGATACGGTTGAAGTTCAGAACGGAGTTGCCCGCAAAGGCTCCAAAGTACAAAGCGGCAACATTTTGATTGACGGTTTAGGTGTAGGAGATGTGGGCAACATCGTGCTTCGCGACCGGAAGCTGCTGTCTCAGGACGGCATCCTGGTCGTAGTGGTAACGCTCAGCAAGCAGGATGGCACCATACTTTCCGGCCCGGATATCATATCCAGAGGGTTCGTGTATGTCCGTGAATCCGAAGGTCTGTTGGAAGAAGCCAATCGAATCGTAACAAATACATTAACGAAGTTAATGAATGAAAATGTAAATGAATGGGCATCGTTAAAAACAAATGTTAAAGATGCGCTAGGACGTTTTTTATATGAGCAAACCAGAAGAAGACCGATGATTCTTCCGATTATTATGGAAGTCTAGTCTTCAACTAGTCACTTGAACCTATGCAAATAATGACGAGCTCTCCCCGATTGCGGGGAGAGCTTTTTCATTCGCCAGACAATGTGCAAATGAATGAAAGAGCTCCTGACTATTCATACTAGGGAAGATTATGAAAAGGGAGGAACGCATATGGGAACATCGGAACAATCAAAGGAAACGGGCACGACAGAGGAAATCAAAAAAAATGAAGCGCTTGAAAACATTCAGCAGTTGGGACAGACGAACACGCCATCGGGCGAGTCCAACATTTTTTGTTTAACCATTATCGGCCAAGTAGAGGGGCATGTCGTGCTGCCGCCGCAAAACAAAACGACCAAGTACGAGCATATCATTCCGCAGTTGGTGGCGGCTGAGCAGAATCCAAAAATAGAAGGGGTATTGATTATTTTAAACACCGTTGGCGGTGACGTGGAGGCCGGACTGGCGATTGCGGAAATGATATCGACCTTGTCGAAACCGACGGTGACGCTCGTGCTCGGCGGAGGGCACAGCATCGGGGTGCCGATCGCCGTATCCGCCAATCATTCGATCATTGCCGAGACGGCTACGATGACGATTCATCCGATCCGTTTGAACGGGCTTGTTATCGGCGTTCCGCAAACATTTGAATATTTGGATAAAATGCAGGAGCGCGTCGTTCGCTTCGTAACGAAGCATTCCAATGTGACGGACGAGAAATTTAAAGAGCTGATGTTCAAAACCGGCGAACTGACGCGCGATATTGGCACCACGGTTATCGGCCCCGACGCCGTCAAATACGGGCTGATTGACAGAGTCGGCGGCGTGGGAGAAGCGATTCAAGAGCTGAATCAGCAAATCGAGCAAAGGAAATCGCAGTTGCATGGAGGTATGGTACAATGATACATTATTCGGTCATACCGATGGATGTGATTTTTCAAGGGATCGAATCTTACGAGCCGGAATATGTGGAGATTCAGCATCAGGGGATTACGCTGCAGGTCGAGCCGATGAACGGGAAGCAAGCCCGCATCGTCCGGCTGCACAGCGGCAATCCGCAGGATTATTTGAACGTGCGTTATGCGCCGGGAACCGTCATCCCGTACGTACCGGGCTTTGGCGAAGACGAAGCGGCCAAGTAAACGCTATCCGATCTGGCAGTATCTCCCCCTAGCAAACTATGGTATAATGTGGTTCTTGGGGGTGACAAGCGTGGCCAAACGCAAGAGGAAAAACAAGAATTTGAAAAACAGCTTGTTATTCGAACTGTATGGCATCGTTATTTTAATTTTTGCGGTTATCACGCTCGCCCAGCAGGGGCATGTCGGTAACTCGCTGATGTACCTTTTTCGTTTTTTTGTGGGAACGTGGTACTCCATCATTCCTCTGATTTTCATATATGTCGCTTTATATGCAATGATCAAGAGAGCATGGCCGCCGCTGCGTACAACCAAAAAAGCGGGAATTTTGCTGTTTATTTTGGCTTTGTTGATTAAAAATCATATCGATTTGTTTTTGCAGCTGTATCCCGACGGAGGCTTCACGTCCGGCAAAGTAATTTCATCGACCTGGAATGCGATGATGGAAGGCTTGAAGCCTACGGAAGCGGGACAGGAAGCCCTCAAGCATGGCGTCGGGGGCGGTATGATCGGCGCGTTCCTGTACAGTATTTTGTATTTTTTGTTTGACAATTTGGGAGCACGGCTCATTCAATATGCGCTTTTTGCGATCGGATTCATTCTTGCGACCGGCATTTCTTATGTGGATGTAGGCAATGTGGTTCGCGGACGCTTTAAAAACGTCGGCGATACCATCAAGGACAGAATGCATGAATGGCTGCAGGATCGAAGCGCCGCCAAGCCGCAAAGCGCCCCGTCCGGTGGAGGAGCGGCCAAGGCGAAGAAAGCGGCGTACGTCCCGGTTGACGACGAGTTCGACGAAGAAGTGTTCCAGCCCGTCAAGCGAGCGAAAAAAACGCCGGTGTTCATGGAACTGCTGCGTCCGATCAAAGAGGCGAGAAAAAACAAAGCGGCTCCCGTATCTGCCCGCGAGGAGGAAGAAGAGGAGGATTCCACTTCTTCCAAAACTGCGGCGCCGAAAACGGTTTATCACGCCGAAGACGATGATAAAGAAGCTTCCCTTCACGATCAGCAGCAGGACGAATCTGTCATTCCGATTATCCGTGATTTCCAAGAGCAGGTGTACCAGGAAACGCAGCAGCAAGTGGTCGAGCCGCCTGCCGTGCAGCAGGCTCCCGCTAAACCTGCCGCCAAGACTGCGCCGAAGGAGACGGATGCCGATCAAGAGCCGGTTACGCTTGAGTTTCAGACAGAGAAACCTGCCGTGAGCAGCAAGCCGTATGTGATGCCGGCGCTTGACCTGCTGGCCAAACCTGCCGTCGGCAAAGGCAGCGAGATGTCCGATTACAAAGCGAACGCGAGAAAATTGGAAGCGACTTTGGAGAGCTTCGGCGTCCGCGCCAAAGTGCTGGAGGTTGTGAGGGGGCCGGCCGTTACCCGTTACGAGATCCAGCCGGATGTCGGGGTAAAAGTAAGCCGTATCGTCAGTCTGACAGACGATATTGCGCTGGCGCTTGCCGCCAAGGATATCCGGATGGAAGCGCCGATTCCGGGGAAATCGGCCATCGGCATCGAGGTGCCGAACATGGAAGTATCGATTGTTACGATGCGGGAAGTCATGGAGACCGGAGCTTTTCAGGAGTCGAGCTCACGTCTGTCCGTCGTGTTGGGACGGGACATTTCCGGTCAGCCGATCGTCGGTAATCTGGCCAGAATGCCTCACTTGCTCGTCGCCGGTGCGACCGGGTCCGGGAAGTCGGTATGTATCAACGGCATCATTACGAGTGTGCTGTACAAAGCAAAGCCGAACGAAGTCAAATTTTTGATGATCGACCCCAAGATGGTCGAGCTGAACGTATACAACGGCATTCCGCATTTGCTGGCGCCGGTCGTCACCGATCCGCGCCGCGCATCTCTGGCGCTCAAAAAAATCGTCGTCGAGATGGAAAAGCGGTATGAGCTTTTTTCCAAAAGCGGAACACGCAATATCGAAGGTTATAACGCGATGCTGACCGAGACGGGCACGGAAGCTCCGCTCCCTTATTATGTCGTCATCGTGGACGAGCTTGCCGATTTGATGATGGTGGCGGCAAACGATGTGGAAGATTCCATTACCCGCCTTGCGCAGATGGCCCGTGCAGCGGGCATCCATCTCATTATTGCCACGCAGCGCCCATCGGTCGATGTCATCACGGGTGTCATCAAAGCGAACATCCCGTCCAGGATCGCTTTCGGCGTATCGTCCCAAGTCGACTCGCGGACGATTCTGGACATGGTCGGGGCCGAGAAGCTGTTGGGCCGCGGCGACATGCTGTATTTGCCGGTAGGCTCGTCCAAGCCGGTGCGCGTGCAGGGGGCCTTCTTATCCGATCAGGAGGTCGAGCATGTGGTCAACTTCGTGCGTACGCAGGAACAGGCCAATTACCAGGAGGAAATGGTGCCGCAGATTGAAGATCAACCGGAACAGCAGGCCGAGTTCGAGGATGAACTTTACGATCAGGCGGTGCAAATCGTGCTGGAAGCGAAGCAGGCCTCCGTTTCGCTGCTGCAGCGCCGCATGAGAATCGGCTATACGCGCGCGGCGCGGCTGATCGACTCGATGGAAGCAAAGGGCGTTGTCGGGCCGTACGAGGGCAGCAAGCCGCGGGAAGTATTGATGTCGATCGAGCAGTACCACCATAACCGGATCAGTTCCTAGCTGTACGGATGAACACTCCTTTAACCGGGAGTGTTTTTTTGTGCATAATCGCAGACTCTCTTTCTCATAATAAGCAAGAAAAGGCTGCTATATGAAAAGAGAGGTTGAGTAGGGGAATGAACAAAAGGCTAATCGTTCTGACATTCTGCATCGTTTTCGTGTTGTTTACCGCATTGCAATTAAAGAACCAGTCCAGCCCGCCTTCCGAGGAGACGTTCAGCAAAAACGAAATCAGATATGGAGCTACCGGAACGGATGTTTATGAACTGCAAGGAAGGCTGAAGTTCATCGGCTTTTACGGTGGCAATATCGACGGGGACTTCGGATACAGAACGTTAACCGCCGTCAAAAGATTTCAAGGCGAATTCGGCATGCAGGTTGACGGCATTGTCGGCCCCAAAACAAAGCTTAAGCTGTGGGAAGCTACTAAGGACTGGAAGTCTTCAGCGCCTCCGGCAGGCACAGCAAACAGTGGCGGAGGCGGCGGAAACGCAGGAGCGGGCAATGCACCGGCCAATTTGACGCCGTCCAATAATTTGGGGTTCTCGCAGCAGGACATCAACTTGATGGCCAATGCCGTTAACGGCGAAGCCAGGGGCGAGCCTTACATCGGTCAAGTGGCGGTGGCCGCAGTTATTTTGAATCGGGTCAAATCCGCGAGCTTCCCGAACTCGGTATCGGGTGTCATATTCCAGCCAGGCGCTTTTACAGCCGTTGCCGACGGACAAATTTGGCTGACGCCCAACGAGTCCTCGAAAAAAGCGGTGAAGGACGCCATTAACGGATGGGACCCTTCAGGGGGCTGCCTTTACTACTTTAACCCGGATACGGCGACGTCCGCTTGGATTTGGAGCAGACCGCAGGTAAAACGGATCGGCAAGCACATTTTTTGCAAATGAGATAAACCTCTAGGAAGTGTTTCGAAGTTGAGCGGGTGTAGTCAAATAGGTGTGACTGAGGAGAAGGAGCCGGCTGCGGTTGCTTCTCCTGTTTGTATCGGAATATAATGGATGCATATCTTGGAAACTGGAAGGGAGAGGGACCTTTGAAGCGTGTACAATTTGAGCGGAGCACCTGGAACCACATTCGTCTTCATGTGCTGCCGACAGATCAATTCAAAACGTTTGCCATTTCGGTATACATAGGCCGCCCGCTATCGGAAGATACGGTGACGGATACGGCTTTGACTCCTTTTGTGCTGAGAAGGGGGACGGAGCTTCACCCGGAAACGAAGCAATTTCGCGAGTATTTGGACGAATTGTACGGAGCCGGCTTCGGCTTCGACATCTACAAGCGAGGCGACTACCAGATCGTGCAGCTTCGCATGGACATCATCAACGACAGGTTCGTTTCCTCGAATGAATCTTTACTGAAGAAAGGGCTTGAATTTGTCGGCGGGACGCTGACGAAGCCGGCGCTTGAGAACGGGCGTTTCCGCGGCAAATATGTCGATTCCGAAAAACAGACGCTGCAAAAGCGGATCGAAGCGGTTATCAACGATAAAATCCGCTACGCGGCAGAGCGTTGTATCGAGGAAATGTGCCAAGGCGAGCCTTATCGCCTTCATGCGCTTGGCAAAATTGATGATTTGCACGGTATTACTGCGGAATCTTTATACGAACAATATAAGCAGTGGCTGCAAAATGCGCCAATGGACATTTACGTAGTCGGACATACGACTTTGGAAGAAGTGGAGTCTATCGTCAAGCAGGCGTTCAAGGTGGAAAGAAGCCAGGATGCCGGGTATGTGACGAACGCTTCCACGGCTTCATCCCGCGAAGTGCGAACCGTTGTGGAGCGACTGGATGTGAACCAAGGCAAGCTGAACATGGGGCTGCGCGCCAACATTTCGTACAAAGATGAGCAGTACCCCGTAGCTCTGATGTACAACGGAGTGCTGGGCGGCTATCCGCATTCGAAGCTGTTTATCAACGTCCGCGAGAAAGCGAGTCTGGCGTATTACGCATCGTCCCGGTTTGACGGGCATAAAGGAATTATTACCCTCCAATCCGGGATTGAAATCCAGAATTATGAAAAGGCCGTAGACATCATTCGGAAGCAGCTTCATGGGATGGAACAAGGGGACATCAGCGAGACGGAGATGAGCCAGACGCGGGCGATGATCTCCAATCAATTGCGCGAATTGCAGGATTCGGCGTTCGAGCTGATTTCATTCGATTTCAATGCGATTCTTTCGGGCAAACAGCGCACGGTTCCCTCGCTTATTGAAGCGGTGGAAGGGGTTGACGTTGCGGCGATCGCCCAGGCAGCGAAACAGGTGCAGCTTGACACGATATACTTTTTGCGGGATCAGAAGGGAGAGTAAGCGATGGAAGCCATTCCTTACCCACAGTTGAATGAAACGTTGTATCACGAACAGCTTCCGAACGGCTTGAGTGTGTTCATACTGCCGAAAGAAGGGTTCCAGAAAACGTATGCAACCTTTACGACGAAGTACGGATCGATCGACAACCATTTTCAGGTGGAAGGTAAAGACGAAGTCACAGTTCCCGACGGAATCGCTCATTTTTTGGAGCATAAAATGTTCGAGGAGCCCGAAGGGGACGTTTTTGCCAGCTTTGCGACGCAGGGCGCTTCCGCCAATGCGTTTACAAGCTTTGACCGCACAGCCTATTTGTTTTCATCGACCGATCAAATCGTGAAAAATTTAACGACATTAATTAATTTCGTGCAAAACCCTTATTTCACGGATGAAAATGTGGAAAAGGAAAAAGGAATCATCGGCCAGGAGATCAACATGTACAGGGATCATCCAGACTGGAGAAGCTACTACGGGCTCATCGAAGCGATGTATGCGAAGCATCCGATTCATATCGATATTGCAGGCACCGTGGAATCCATTGCGCAAATAACGAAGGAAACGCTGTACGAATGTTATAACACGTTCTACCATCCGAGCAATATGAGCCTGTTTATCGTCGGAGGCGTAGATCCGCAGGAAATCATTAACGTGGTTAAGGAAAATCAAGCCGGGAAAACGTTCCCTCCCCAAGGCGAGATCCGGCGCTTTTTTGAGGAAGAACCTTTGCAGGTGAACGAACGGCAAAAAGTTACCTGGCTGCCTGTTTCGCTACCGAAATGTTTGTTCGGCCTCAAAGAGCCGGCGCCGGGAGTGAACGGCAAAGAGCTGTTGGTCAAAGAATTGACGACCAAGCTGATGCTCGATATTTTGTTCAGCTCAAGCTCGGACATTTACCAGTCCTTATACGACGAACAGCTGATTTCGGATAATTTCGGCCATGAGTACAACATCGGCGAAGATTACGCGTTTTCGATTTTGGGCGGCGATACGAAAGATCCGGAACTGCTCGTTGCCCGCGTTCGGGAGGAAGTCGACAAGCGCAAAGAAGCGGGATTGGACAGCGCGGCGTTCGAGCGGAGCCGGAAAAAGAAGATCGGAAGCTTCCTCCGCACGATGAACTCCCCGGAAGCGATCGCCAACGAATTTACGAAATACCGTTTCAAAGGAATCGACCTGTTCGACATTCTTCCGGCTTACGAAAGCATTGCGCTGGAAGATGTTAACCGCAGGTTCCGCGAACATTTTGACTGGAACAGGCTGGCCATTTCGATTGTGCGCCGCCGCGAGTCGTGAACATGGCAAAACCGTTCACCGAACAAACGGTTTTGATTACCGGAGCGAGCAGAGGCATCGGCGCGGCGATCGCCGAACGCTTCGCATCGGTAGGGATGAATGTCGTCATCCATTACAAAGAGTCGCATGAAGCGGCGAACGAAGTCGCAAGAACGTGCATGAAACACGGGGCTAAAGTGCTGACAATATCAGCCGATATTCGCTCCAAAGATCAAATCTCGAAAATGAAAGAAAAGCTGGATCGGCGGGAGATGGTTCCCGATATTGTCGTAAACAATGCCGGAATCGCTCATTACGGGCTGCTTTCCGATATTAGCGAAGCAGACTGGGATATGATCATGGATACTAACTTGAAGGGCGCGTTCCTGTGCACGCAGTCGTTCATGCAGTCGATGATCCGGCAAAAATACGGCCGGATCATTAACGTTTCGTCCATTTGGGGGATATCGGGAGCTTCGTGCGAGGTCGTGTATTCTACGGCCAAAGGCGGGATGAACGCTTTTACGAAGGCGCTGGCCAAGGAGCTGGCTCCTTCCGGCATTACGGTGAACGCGGTTGCTCCCGGGGCCGTAGACACGGTCATGATGTCCGGCTTTCAAGCCGAAGAGAAGGCGGCGCTGGAAAGCGAAATTCCCGCCGGAAGGTTCGCGCTTCCGGGCGAGATCGCTTCTCTGGTGTACTTTTTGGCACTCCCCGAGTCCGGGTACATTACAGGACAGATCATTAGTCCCAACGGCGGCTGGCTGACGTAACGCACTTATTCATCATCTTTTTACCATTCGGGCGCGCCCGGAGCCTCGCGTATATTTCCTTGAGGAGAAAGGCATATTACTTCTTGTAATGACCCATTCTCATCGATAAAAGGAGGCTCTCAAACAAATGGCTACTGTACTTAAAGTATTTGATAAGTGGAAAGAGTTTTTGGCTGAACGCGTAAACCAGGCCGAGCATGCGGGGATGAGCGAAGAGACCATCAGCAAGCTTGCTTTTCAAATCGGCGAGTTTCTGTCCAACAAAATTGATCCGGAAAATACGCAAGAACGCGTGTTGAAAGAGCTGTGGGATGCGGGGAACGAAGAGGAAAAACGCACGCTTGCCCGCCTCATGGTAAAACTAGTGGACAAAGGCTAACAACCGATTTACAATTCAATAGGATGCACCGTGTGAAAGCCTCCCGCTTCGGAGGCTTTTGCATGCTTTATTGATAAGAAAGGACCGTTAGCGTATGTTACTTCGAAGGTATGCTTTATGTATGATTATGCTGTGTGTATGGCTGACCGGCTGCGGAAACCGGGGAATGCCCGTCATTAAGCAGGAGCTTTTGGACAAGAAGCTGTCCGTGCTTATGCTTACGGGCCCAAGCTTATCGGATGCCGCCAAGCAATCGATCGGCGCCGCGCTTTTGCAATGGAGAGAAACGAATGGCATCGCTTTTGAGTGGGTCAAAGATTTGCCGGCATTGGATGATCAAGTCGTTAATAAATTGAAATCAAGGACTTATGATTACATATATGTAGCCGGAAACGATTTGATCGCAACGGCGCCTGCTGTTATGGATCCAAGCAAATTGTCCGGCAAATGGACGCTGCTCCAAGACAATCTGTTCGTCGGCGGCGCTTCGGGCGTCAGTTCCGACAAAGCTGCGCTATTGACCGTCGATCCGAATCAAGTGGATTCGCTCAAAAATAAATGGGTTAACGATCTGCTCTTGCAGCGTTCGTCGATCGAATGGGTAACGCGCGCCGACAGTCCGATTCCTTCGGAATGGGCGCCTTCGGAAGAAGCGGACCATATCGTGCTGCTTGACAACAATGAGCAATGGTATCAGCAGTTATCCTATCAAGTCAGGCATCACGGCTCCAATTGGGTCGTTTTTTACACACCGGTGGATCAAACTTTTGTGCAAAAAGCTAAATCGATCGGATCGCAAGTTCAAGTGATGGATTTAACGAATGCTTGGTCAATCGAGCTGAATTGGGATGTGATCATGGC
This sequence comes from Paenibacillus sp. sgz302191, assembly GCF_057749925.1. Classification (NCBI taxonomy): domain Bacteria; kingdom Bacillati; phylum Bacillota; class Bacilli; order Caryophanales; family Paenibacillaceae; genus Paenibacillus; species Paenibacillus sp. sgz302191. The sequence continues at coordinate 53,725 of NZ_JBYLHY010000024.1, read as the reverse complement.
TGACCGTTTGGCGGCGATGACCCAACGAACTTGGAAAAATGGAACCATTGTATATAATCAACAAGAGCTTAAAGAACTAAAGATGAAATGAAAAATTATATTCATTCAGGTATTTAGAAGGATTTTATCGAATATTGTAGAAATATATTTTAACGGAGTAACGATTTGTTACTGACTTTGTGATGAGGTGGAACGATTGGACGTCAAAGAGTGGTATATGGAGTATAAGATTCATAAGAACCGTCCCGGTTTGCTGGGCGATATTGCATCCTTGATGGGGATGCTGGATATTAATATCGTTACCATTAACGGTGTTGAAGACAGAACCCGCGGCATGCTGCTGCAAACGAACGATGAAGAGAAAATCGATTTGATGGGTAAAATGTTGAAAAAAGTAGATAATATTACTATTACGGCGCTGCGGCCGCCGAAGCTCGTTGATATTTTGGCGGTTCGGCACGGCCGGTATATCGAGAGAGATTCCGACGACCGCAAGACTTTTCGCTTTACACGCGACGAACTAGGGCTGCTGGTCGACTTTCTCGGCGAAATTTTCAAAAGAGAAGGCAACCAGGTGGTCGGTCTTCGCGGCATGCCCCGGGTCGGCAAAACCGAATCGATCATCGCCGGAAGCGTATGCTCCAACAAGCGCTGGACTTTCGTGTCTTCCACGCTGCTCAGGCAGACGGTCCGCAGCCAGCTTTCCGAAGATGAAATGACGCCGAACAACGTCTTTATTATTGACGGAATCGTATCCACGATCCGTTCCAATGAAAAGCACTACAGCCTGCTGCAGGAAATTATGGCGATGCCCTCGACGAAAGTCATTGAACACCCGGATATATTTATCAAAGAATCCGAATATACTTATAATCACTTTGACTATATTATCGAGCTTCGCAACAGTCCTGACGAAGAGATTAACTATGATTCCTTTACCTACAATATAGAACCTTTTTAGCGGAATGAACGTCAAACATACATACAACAGTTACGGGGAGGTGAACTTGTGTCCGATCTAGGATTTATTTTGCGCAAAGCGCGCATGGACAGAAAAATATCTTTGGATGATTTACAGGAAGTTACCAAAATACGCAAGCGCTATTTGGAAGCGATTGAAGAGGGCAATTACAAAGTACTGCCCGGCAGCTTCTATGTTCGCGCTTTTATTAAGAGCTACGCGGAAGCGGTCGGACTTGACCCGAACGAAGTGCTGAAGATGTACCAGACTACAAATCCCTCCCCCGAATCCGAACCGCCTGTTGTCGATACGATACGGAAAAGACGTTCCAATGTTCGCCAAACGGAGAAGATCAGCCGCTGGGCGTCCAGCGTTATGTTTGTCAGCTTTATCATTTTGATTTCCGGGATTGTCTATTATTACACCTATAAGAATCATAAAACAACGCCTACGGAAAACAATCCGGCTCAGACTCAATCGCCGAGAATTACGGATTCTTCCGATCCGACAGCCGGAACGAAGTCCGGAGGCACAGGCGCCAATGCCGCGGCGAACACTCCCGTACAGACGATTGCCACGCCTACGCCCACGCCTGTTCAGACTCCGCCGGCAGTCGCCCAAGTCAAATTCAGCAGCAACGAGAAGGGCGTAGACAACTATACGATCACGAACAGCCCCAAGCTGAACATCCAATTGAAAATCACCGGCGCGCAGTGCTGGATTCGCGTCGATGCGCTCACCGACGGCAGCAAAAGAGACATGCTTAGACAAAAAACCTACAACAATAACGACACCGATTCCTTTGAAATCGACAGTTCCGCCTATTTGAATATCGGAGCCGCGAGCGCCGTCGAGCTGACCGTGAATGGAACCGTTATCCCTGTAGGCGATACGCCGAATCCGAAGAGAGTGCAGCTCAACCTGCAAAAAAGCTAGCTTTTTGCCGCTTCCTGCGCTTTCCCGGGTAATGAATCCAACGCGAGCATCCTTTGCCCAAGCGGCTGAAGGATGTTTCTTTTTGTACCGCTTCTTGCTATAATGCTTATGTAATTTCATGGAAAGGATGTTGCAGGTATGAGTTCGGAAAGTTCATTCGATATCGTGTCCAAGGTGGACATGCAGGAGCTTAACAACGCAATTCAGCAAGCGGAGAAAGAAATCGGAACCCGCTTTGACTTTAAAAACAGCAAGAGCAGCCTTAAGCTGGAGAAGGACCAGCTTGTCGTCGTTTCGGACGACGAGTTCAAGCTTCAGAACGTGCTGGATATTTTACATGCTAAAATGACGAAGCGCGGTATTTCGATCAAAAACCTCGATTACAGCAAAGTCGAGCCTGCGGCGTCTTCAACTGTAAGGCAGCGCATCAGCCTGAAGCAGGGGGTCGATCAGGAGAACGCCAAAAAAATCAACATTTTGATCCGCGACTCCAAGCTGAAGGTAAAAAGCCAAATTCAGGGCGACCAAATCCGGGTCACGGGAAAAAGCAAAGACGATTTGCAGGCCGTCATAGCGCTGCTGCGCAAGGCGGAGATTCCGCTCGATCTGCAATTCGTGAATCTCAAATAGACGTGCGCGTGCTCGGCGCAGCCTCGGAACGCCCCCCTTGCAAGGGGGTTTTGTTTTTTTGACACCCTATGGGGCATGTATTATACTTGTAAAGAATGGTTAGGACTATCTGGAGGTTGTTTCTTTCATGACGGAAAAGGTTAAAGTAGTGACACTCGGCTGCGAGAAAAATTTGGTCGACTCCGAGATTATGGCTGGATTAATTCACGGCCGCGGTTTTCAACTCGTTGATAACAAGGAAGAAGCCACGGTGATTATCGTCAATACATGCGGTTTTATCGATGCGGCGAAGGAAGAATCGGTCAATACGATTCTCGATATGGCCGAGTTGAAACAGACCGCCAAGTTGAAGGCTTTGATTGTTTCGGGATGCTTGACGCAGCGGTACAAAAAAGAACTGATGGAAGAAATGCCGGAGATTGACGGCATCGTCGGCACAGGCGATTTCGATAAAATCAATCACATTGTAGACGAAGCGCTCCGCGGTAAGAAGCCCATTATGGTCGGCAATCCCGTTTTCAACTATGATGCCGATTTGCCAAGACAAGTGACGACCCCCCGATACACCGCTTATGTGAAAATTGCGGAAGGCTGCGATAACGCCTGTACGTTTTGCAGCATCCCGATCATGCGCGGCAAGTTCCGCAGCCGAAGCATCGAATCGATCCTCGCCGAAGTAGCCCAACTGGCTTCCCAGGGAGTTAAAGAAATCAGCCTCATCGCCCAGGATTCGACCAACTACGGTACGGATTTGTACGATGGTTTTATGCTGCCTGCGCTGCTGGACAAAGTGAGCGAAGTACCCGGCATCGAATGGGTGCGCCTGCACTACGCGTATCCCGGATTTTTTACGGATGAACTGATTGAAACGATTGCAAGCAATCCCAAAGTGTGCAAATATATCGATATGCCTCTGCAGCACAGCGAGGACTCGATTTTGAAACGGATGCGCAGACCGGGCCGCCAAAAGGATACCCGCGAGCTGGTGCGCAAAATCCGCGCGCGCATCCCGGACGTGGCGCTGCGGACTTCTCTAATCGTCGGATTCCCGGGGGAAACGGATGAGGATTTTGAGAACCTGAAGCAGTTTGTCCGCGAGATGGAATTCGACCGGCTCGGCGTGTTCGCGTATTCCAAGGAAGAAGATACGCCTGCATCCCGGTTGCCGGATCAAGTGCCTGATGATGTGAAAGAATATCGTGCGAATACGCTGATGGAAATTCAGCGCGAAATATCGAATCTCCGCGGCGGACGCCGGATCGGTCAAGAGCTTGAAGTGCTGATCGAGCGTTACGACGGCAGAAGCGATGTCTATGTAGGCCGTTCGCAATTTGACGCTCCTGAAATTGATGGCGAGGTTTTCGTTGCCAATGCTAAACTGAACATCGGAGAAATGACCAAGGTTCGTATTACGCATTCCTTTGAGTTTGATTTGTCCGGGGAGGTTATTGCATGAACCTGGCCAATCGCATCACTGTGGCGAGGATATTACTAGTTCCGATCATCATGTTTTTTTTGCTGATCAAGGTGAAGTTTCCGCATATTCGGATTGAGGAATTCAGCATTACCTACAATCAGATTATTGCCGCTCTGATCTTCATTATTGCGGCAAGCACGGACAGCCTGGACGGTTATATAGCCCGAAAGCGCAAGCTGGTCACCAATCTGGGCAAGCTGCTCGATCCGCTCGCGGATAAGCTTCTGGTCACAGCGGTGCTCGTCTCTTTGGTCGAAATGGGCAAGGTGGACGCCTGGATCGTCATCGTGATCATCAGCCGCGAATGGGCAGTTACTGGCCTTCGCCAGATTGCGCTTTTGGAAGGAACGGTGATGGCGGCCAGCAAATGGGGGAAAGCCAAGACGGCTGCGCAAATCACGGCCATTATTGCTTTGCTTATCAACAATTTTCCATTCACGTTTTTGGATTTCCCCTTTGATGTGATTGCCAGTTGGGTTGCAGCGATCATTACGCTGTACTCCGGCATTGAATATTTTGTCAAGAACAAACATGTCATAGACTTTTCGGAAAAGACGCAATAGGGGAACCTATTGTTTTTTCCATTTGGGAGGATGGCTTATGAAAGCTGAAATCGTAGCTGTTGGAACCGAGCTTTTGCTGGGGCAAATCGTCAATACGAACGCCCAATTTTTATCTACCGAATGCGCCGGCTTGGGGATCGATATTTATTATCAAACGGTCGTCGGCGATAACGAACAGAGATTGCTGGATACGCTCAAGCTGGCGTCTTCGCGGGCTGATGTCGTTATCTGTACGGGCGGACTGGGCCCGACCCAGGACGACCTGACCAAGGATGTTCTGGCCGCATACATAGGACGTAAGCTTATTCTTCATGAACCTTCCATGAATAAAATATCGGAGATGTTCGCTTCCAGGGGAATACCGATGGTTGAGAGCAACCGCAGACAAGCGCTCATGCCGGAGGGCAGCGATCCGCTGCAGAACGATGCCGGGCTCGCAGTCGGTGTCGCGCTGACGCACGAAGGCACGCATTTCATCCTGCTGCCCGGCCCTCCGAAAGAAATGAAGCCGATGTTCTCGAACTACGCCGCAGCCTGGCTCAGGAACGTCATGACGGACGAAGTGCCTTTGTATTCCAAAATGCTCCGCTTTGCCGGGATCGGGGAGTCGAACCTAGAACACCAACTGCTTGATTTGATCGCCAATCAGACGGACCCGACGATCGCCCCTTATGCCAAAGAAGGGGAAGTGACGATCCGCCTGACGACCCGGGCGCAGGAAGCGGCGGAAGGCGAGCGCAAGCTTCAGGCTGTCGAACGGGAGATCAGGCATCGGTTGGGGCAGTTCATTTACGCCGAGGAGGATGTGCCGCTTGAGGCGGTCATTCTGCGGATGCTGGGCGAGAAAAAAATGACGCTTGCCGTAGCGGAGAGCTGCACAGGAGGCTTGCTGAGCGACCTGATTACGGCTGTGCCGGGCAGCTCGCAATCGTTCATGGGCGGCATCATCTGCTACTCCAATGAGCTCAAGCACAAGCTGCTGGGCGTGCCGGTGGAGGTGCTGGAGGGCGACGGCGCTCCCGGCGCTGTAAGCGAAGAAACGGCTTCTTTGTTAGCCCGTAATCTGCTCGATGCGGCAGGCAGCGATTGGGGAGTGGCGGTTACCGGAGTTGCCGGGCCCTCCCCTTCCGAAGGCAAGCCCGTTGGGCTCGTCTACGTAGGCGTGGCCCGCAAGGGAGGCGAAACCCAGGTCGTTCCGCTCAAGCTTTCCGGCAATCGGGAAATGATCAAGCTGAGGGCGGCGAAGAGCGCGCTTTACCACTTATGGAAACTGTTGAAAGAGAGCTAGGTTTCGCGTATAATGTAAGAATACGTTAACGGAAGAACCGTAGCAAAGCGATAACTTTGTTGCGGTTTTTTGTTTGCTCGCAGAAAAAACGAATGTATGTTCGAAAAAATGCTTGGCAAACACTCCAAAACAAGTTATCATATACCTATAATGATAAAAGGAAGTGAGTGTTTTGACAGATCGTCGCGCCGCACTTGAAAATGCATTGCGTCAAATCGAAAAACAATTCGGAAAAGGCTCCATCATGAAGCTCGGAGAATCCACACATATGCAGGTCGAGACGATCTCGAGCGGATCGCTTGCTCTTGATATCGCACTCGGAATCGGCGGATTTCCGCGCGGAAGAATTATCGAAGTGTACGGACCCGAATCTTCCGGTAAAACGACGGTTGCTCTGCACGCTATCGCCGAAGTGCAAAAGGTCGGCGGACAAGCAGCGTTCATCGACGCCGAGCACGCTTTGGACCCACTGTATGCAAGCAAATTAGGCATCAACATAGATGAACTGCTGCTCTCCCAGCCGGATACGGGCGAACAGGCTTTGGAAATCGCCGAAGCGCTGGTGCGCAGCGGCGCCGTAGACATCATCGTCATTGACTCCGTAGCCGCTCTCGTGCCTAAAGCCGAGATCGAAGGCGAGATGGGCGACTCTCACGTAGGGCTTCAAGCCCGTTTGATGTCCCAGGCGCTTCGCAAGCTGTCTGGCGCCATTAACAAGTCGAAGGTGATCGCGATCTTCATTAACCAGCTTCGCGAGAAGGTGGGGGTTATGTTCGGGAACCCGGAAACGACTCCGGGGGGGCGCGCACTCAAGTTCTACTCTTCCGTTCGTCTGGATGTTCGCCGCATTGAGACGATCAAACAAGGCAACGACATGGTCGGCAACCGGACCAAGGTCAAAGTGGTTAAGAACAAAGTGGCTCCGCCGTTCAAACAAGCGGAGATTGATATTATGTACGGTGAAGGCATTTCCCGCGAGGGCAGCATTATCGATATCGGAACGGAAATGGATATCGTTAACAAAAGCGGAGCTTGGTACTCTTTTGAGGGTGAAAGACTTGGCCAGGGACGCGAGAATGCGAAGCAGTTCCTCAAGGAGAACAAAGCCATTGCCGACAGCATTGAGTTGAAAATCCGGGATAACAGCAACTTGATTAAAGTGACCGGGCCCAACGAAGATGATGAAGAGGAAGAAGCCGAATTGGCATTCGAATAATGAAGCGTTTAACGGCAGCACCTTTAACCTCGCGTTAAGGTGCTTTCGTTTTTAGTCAGGGGGTTAAAAGTTGAACGGCGGGGAACAGCAGCTATTTATAATTACAATGGTGGAGAAGCAGAAGCGGAGCAGGCATCGATACAATATTTTTATTAACGATGAATATGCGTTCTCAGTTCATGAGGACATCATGATCAAGCATCGCCTTCTCAAAGGAGAGCCGATTCATCCCGAGCAAACGGCCTCGATTCTTGAGGACGAGGAGCGGAACCAGGCCTATATGAAAGCGCTGCGCATGATAGGCAGACGTCCGCATTCCACCAGTGAAGTGAAGCGTAAGCTGAAAGAGCAGGGCATTGAACAGGCCGTGATTGAATGGACGTGCGAGCTTCTAAAGCAGCAAAATTATATAAATGATGAAGAGTTCGCCAAAATGTGGACGGAACATCGGATCTATTCACAGAAAAAGGGACGCAATCTCGTTCGTCAGGAGCTCCAGCAAAAAGGAGTCAGCAAAGAATTGGTCAAGGACGCTATGGAGGCTATCGATCCGGATGAGGAACTCCAGGGGGCTCTGAAGCTCGGGCAAAATAAATGGAAGCAAACATCAGGCACGCTATTGGACCGCAAAAGGAAGACGGGAGCTTACTTGCTGCGCAGAGGCTTTACGAATTCGATCGTCAGCAGGACGCTGGCCGTGCTCTCACAAAATCATCATGAGGAGGAGACGGAGGAAGAAGAATATGAAGTATGGGAGGAAGATATTTAGCTGCATGAATGATCGCATGGTTAATGTAGTTAAAAAGATATCTCGGTTTCCTTATATCAAACAGGATTATGTAAGCTTTAATGGACAATCGCTTGACAAGCTTCTTTGACAAAAGATACAATAACTATTGTATATTTTCATAAGGATTCAAAATCATAAGAAATTGTTTGGTTTTGATGCAGCAGCTGTAGAAATCGCCAATTTATACGCTGTTGGTTATGAATGATGAGCACTAATGTGCCGCATACACACAGTGCGCATTACTTTTGAGCCATGCTTTTCAGGGAGTATGGGGTGTACGTACTTTGCCTAACAATTAAAAATCGGATTAAAAAACCGAAGGAATCCCAAGCTAACACCTTGGAGAAACCAACGAGGAGGTGAACAAGATGGAGCCTTTCATCTGGATCGCGATCGTTCTCTTTGTTGGAGCTGCATGCTTAGGGATTGGTTATTTTATCCGCAAATCTCTTGCAGAAGCGAAAATTTCCAGCGCCGAACAAGCGGCAGAACAAATTCGGGAAGCTGCTAAGAAGGAAGCGGAAGCGCTGAAAAAAGAAACGGTTCTGGAAGCGAAGGACGAAGTGCATAAGTTGCGGTCCGAAGCTGAAAAAGACATTCGTGAACGTCGAAACGAAATACAACGACAAGAGAGACGATTGTTGCAAAAAGAGGAATCGCTGGATAAAAAATTAGAATCTCTCGAGCGTAAAGAAGAGCAAGTAGCCAACAAGGAGAAGCGAATCGAGGATACGCAAGGACAAATCGATCAGCTTTATAGAAGCCAGGTCGCCGAACTGGAGCGAATTTCCGGTCTCACTATGGAAGAAGCGAAGACCATCATTCTCACCAACGTAGAGCAGGAAGTCCGCCATGAAACGGCGCAATTGATTAAAGAAATCGAACAGCAAGCCAAAGAAGACGGCGATAAGAAAGCTAGAGAAATCATTACGCTCGCCATTCAAAGGTGCGCTGCCGATCATGTGGCGGAGACGACGGTTTCCGTGGTTACTTTGCCGAATGAAGAAATGAAAGGCCGCATCATCGGACGTGAAGGCCGTAATATTCGCGCTCTCGAAACATTGACGGGTATTGACCTCATCATAGACGATACGCCGGAAGCGGTCATTTTATCGGGTTTTGATCCAATTCGCCGTGAGATTGCCCGCACATCTTTGGAAAAATTAGTTGCAGACGGACGTATTCATCCGGCACGCATCGAAGAGATGGTGGAGAAGTCGCGCAAAGAAGTGGACGAGCGCATTCGTGAATACGGAGAGCAGGCAACGTTTGAAGTAGGTGTCCACGGACTGCATCCGGACTTGATCAAAATTTTGGGTCGACTGAAATTCAGAACAAGTTACGGCCAAAACGTGCTGAAACATTCAATGGAAGTAGCTTATCTGGCCGGTCTGATGGCTGGAGAGCTCGGGGAAGACGTAACTTTGGCGAAACGTGCCGGGCTGCTTCATGACATCGGTAAAGCGCTTGATCATGAGGTCGAAGGATCTCATGTTGAGATCGGCGTGGAAATCGGGAAGAAATACAAAGAACATCCAGTTGTTATCAATAGTATCGCATCCCACCATGGCGATGTGGAAGCTACTTCCGTCATTGCGATGCTGGTCGGAGCGGCGGATGCGTTGTCTGCGGCAAGACCGGGGGCGCGCAGAGAGACACTGGAGACGTACATCAAGAGGTTGGAGAAGCTCGAAGAAATTTCCGAGTCGTTTGAAGGCGTTGAGAAATCATACGCGATTCAAGCAGGCCGTGAAGTGCGCGTAATGGTTCAACCGGAAAAAGTGGATGATACCGAAGCGTTCCGCTTAGCCCGTGATATTACGAAGAAAATCGAGGGTGAACTCGATTATCCGGGTCATATCAAGGTTACGGTTATTCGTGAAACGAGAGCTGTGGAGTACGCAAAATAATATTGGGTTAACATACCTCTATCGGGATCGCTCATTTTTGAACGACTCCCTAGAGGTTTTTCTTATTTTATTGAGCACAAGAGGAGAACGGATATGAAAATTGTATTCATAGGAGATATCGTTGGATCAGTTGGAAGAAAAGCGATCAAGGCGGTTATGCCGAGACTGAAAAGCGCACATCCGAACGCAGTGTTTATAGCGAATGGAGAGAACGCGGCCGCAGGCAAAGGGATTACGGCGGCTATCGCCAAAGATATGTATGAGTTGGGCATTCAGGCGCTTACGATGGGCAACCACACCTGGGATCAGAAGGAAGTGTTCGATTTCATCGACCGGGATGAAAAAATGGTCAGACCGGCTAATTTTCCGCCCGGAACGCCCGGTCGGGGGCATACGGTGATCAAGGTGAAGGATCAGGAACTGCTTATTATCAACCTTCAAGGAAGAACGTTTCTGCCGCCCATCGATTGTCCGTTTCGCAAAGTCGATGAAATTATTGAAAACAGCAAAAAGAAACATAAATTTATTTTTGTCGATTTTCACGCGGAAGCTACTTCGGAGAAAATTGCGATGGGCTGGCACCTGGATGGCCGGGTATCCGCTGTAGTCGGGACCCACACGCATGTGCAAACGAACGATAACCGTGTCCTTCCGCAAGGGACCGCTTATGTGACGGACGTCGGCATGGTTGGCCCGCGGGACGGTATATTAGGTATGGAACGTAACGCTGTTCTGCAAAAGTTTAAAACGCAGCTTCCCGTTCGGTTTGTGACGGATGAAGGAAAGTGGCATTTCCATGCCGTCGTTATCGAACTCAACGATCAAACCGGACTTGCTAACGGGATTCAGCTTATCCGCTATGACGAAGATCAAATTTTCTTAGATTGACGAAAAATTCTAAATCTTTAGAAAGTTCCGTCTACAGCAGGAGGAATTTTTAGAGAACCTCTAGAATATGATGGTTACTGGAATCTATCCATCATTCCCGAGGAGGTACTTTTCATGGAAGTATTAAAAGTTTCAGCAAAATCCAATCCAAACTCCGTAGCAGGTGCATTGGCTGGCGTGTTACGCGAGCGTGGAGCGGCGGAGCTTCAGGCTATTGGCGCAGGCGCGCTCAACCAGGCCATTAAAGCTGTAGCTATCGCAAGAGGATTTGTTGCGCCTAGTGGGGTTGACTTAATCTGTGTTCCAGCATTCACTGATATCGTGATCGACGGGGAAGATCGGACAGCCATCAAATTGATTGTAGAGCCTCGGTAAAATCGTTTCATTACATACAAACCAACGCCTGTTTACATCGTAGACAGGTTTTTTTATGTTTACAAACGAAGGAGGATGAGAACGGTGAGAATTATCGACGGCCATTGCGACGCAATTACGAAGCTGTTTTTGAACCCGAAGCTCGATTTTTTCAAAGAAGAGAAGGAACTGGACGTCAGTTATCCGCGGCTCTTGAAAGCCGGAGTCAAGATCCAGTGCTTTGCCATGTATATGACGGATAAAATCAAGCACCCTACATTTGATCATGTTTTGCAGATGGTCGACCTGTTTCACAAAAAAATTGCCGACAACCCGCAAATGAAATTTATTAACAACGTTAATGATTTGCTGGAAGTGGAACAGGGCAACCGGATCGGGGCAATTTTAACGCTGGAAGGTTTGGATGCGCTGCATGGCAATATGACCTACCTGCGTATTTTGTATCATTTGGGCGTAAGAAGTATCGGTTTTACATGGAATTACGCAAACTGGGCGGCAGATGGGGTGATGGAGCCGCGCAAAGGCGGATTTACGTGGAGAGGAAAAACGATGCTCAAAGAATTAGAAACAATGGACATAATAGCTGATGTATCCCACTTGTCGGTAAAAGGCTTTTGGGAATTGGCTGAACTGTACGGGAAGCCCTTCATAGCTTCTCATTCCAATGTTGTCAAGCTTTGTCCCCATCCAAGAAATTTATCAGACGATCAAATCACCGCCATTATTCAAAAGAAAGGACAAATCGGGGTTACGTTTGTACCCTATTTTGTGAATGAACGTTCGCCGGTGACGATCAGCCAGCTTTTGAAGCACATCGACCATATTTGTTCCCTTGGCGGCGAACGGCACGTTGGCTTCGGCTCGGACTTCGACGGTATTGAACAATGGGTTTCCGGATTGGAGCACGCAGGCAAATATGAAAATATAATTGAAGCTTTATGCAAAACCTATAACGCGGCTCAAGTCGAGCGGTTTTTGTATGGGAATTGGCGGAATTTCCTGGTTTCGAACCTGCCTGGCTCGGCGAAATAAACGTTCTATTATTGATATGGATTTCATCTAAAAACTCTATGTTTTAGATTTGTTCAAACCACTTGCTTTTTCCTTTACAAAGGCATAAAATTTGGTTGACAACTGAAAGATTTTTTTTATAGCATTATTCAACTTTAATGATGTATTACCCTTTGTTGTCTTCATGCAGCTACAATCAAAAGGAGTGGACGCACGGTGATTAGTCAGTTATCTTGGAAAATCGGAGGTCAGCAGGGGGAAGGGGTCGAAAGTACAGACCGCATCTTCTCTACAGCGTTGAACCGTCTCGGTTACTATTTGTATGGGTACCGTCATTTCTCTTCGCGGATTAAGGGGGGACATACAAATAACAAGATTCGCATCAGCACCAAGCCGATTCGCGCAATTTCGGACGATTTGGATATTCTGGTCGCTTTTGACCAAGAAAGTATCGATTTCAACGCACACGAGCTTCGCGACAACGGAGTAATCGTGGCGGATGCGAAATTCAACCCGGTTTTACCGGAAGGAATTAACGCTCGTTTGTTCCCTGTTCCGATCACTGCAATTGCGGAAGAGCTGGGAACTTCCCTGTTCAAGAACATGGCTGCATCCGGCGCATCCTGGGCATTGTTGGGATTGCCGCTCGATGTGTTTAATAAAGCGGTTGAGGAAGAATTTGGCCGTAAGGGAGCTGCTGTAGTCGAGAAGAACATTGAAGCTGTCCGCAAAGGCGCTGAATCCGTTCTTCAACTGGCAGGGGGCCCGCTTCCAGAGTTCCAATTGGAGCCTGCGGACGGCAAGCAAAAGCTGTTCATGATCGGCAACGACGCTATCGCGCTCGGAGCTGTGGCAGCCGGATGCCGGTTTATGCCTGCATACCCGATTACGCCTGCTTCGGAAGTTATGGAGTACTTGATTAAAGCGCTGCCTAAATTCGGCGGTACCGTCATTCAAACCGAAGACGAGATCGCAGCTTGTACGATGGCTATCGGCGCCAACTTCGGCGGCGTGCGCGCTCTGACTGCGTCCGCAGGTCCCGGTCTTTCCTTGATGATGGAAGCAATCGGTCTTGCCGGCATGACCGAAACGCCTGTCGTTATCGTAGATACGCAGCGCGGCGGTCCAAGTACGGGTCTGCCTACGAAACAAGAGCAATCCGATATCAACGCTATGATTTACGGAACTCACGGCGAAATTCCGAAAATTGTGCTGTCTCCAAGCACGATCGAAGAATGCTTCTATGATACGATTGAAGCTTTCAACCTGGCTGAGAAATACCAATGCCCGGTCATTCTGGTAACGGACCTGCAATTGTCCTTGGGCAAGCAGTCCGCCGAGCAGTTGGATTACAACCGCATCGTGATCGATCGCGGAAATCTTGTTACCGATGCTCCTGAGGTTGAAGCCAATCAATTGTTCAAACGCTATGAATTTACCGCTGACGGCATTTCGCCGCGTGTGTTTCCAGGAACGAAATACGGTCTTCACCACGTTACAGGGGTTGAGCACGATCAAACGGGCCGCCCTTCGGAAAGTACTGACAACCGTCAAAAAATGATGGATAAGCGTCTTGGGAAGCTGAAAAACATTCAAGTAACGGACGCGATCAAAGTCGATGCTCCGCACGAGAATCCGGACCTGCTGATTATCGGCATGGGTTCCACAGGCGGTACGATCGACGAAGCAAGAAGCCGTATTGCCAAAGAGGGAATCACATCCAACCATGCTACGGTTCGTCTGCTTCATCCGTTCCCTGCGACTGAGCTTGCTCCTTATCTCGAGAAAGCAAAAACCGTTATCGTCGTAGAAAACAACGCGACAGGTCAATTGGCAGATCAAATCAAGCTGCATGTCGGTTATGCCGATAAAATTAAAAACGTTCTTAAATATAACGGCAATCCGTTCTTGCCGGCCGAAATTGAACAAAAATGTAAGGAGTTGACCCTCGCATGGCAACGTTAAAAGATTTTCGCAACAATGTAAAGCCAAACTGGTGTCCGGGATGCGGAGATTTCTCCGTACAGGCGGCGATTCAAAGAGCGGCGGCTAACGTAGGCTTAGAGCCGGAAAACTTGGCGATTGTTTCGGGTATCGGATGCTCCGGACGTATTTCCGGTTACATCAACGCATACGGTTTCCACGGTATTCATGGACGTTCCCTGCCAATCGCGCAGGGCGTAAAAATGGCGAACCGCGATCTGACGGTTATCGCTTCGGGCGGCGATGGAGATGGCTTCGCAATCGGTATGGGACATACCGTACATGCTATCCGTCGTAACATCGACCTTACTTACATCGTCATGGACAACCAAATCTACGGCTTGACCAAAGGCCAAACTTCGCCGCGAAGCGCCGAAGGCTTCAAAACGAAAAGCACGCCTCAAGGTTCCATTGAGTCCGCGCTGTCTCCGCTTGAAGTAGCGATGGCTGCCGGAGCGACATTCGTAGCGCAATCGTTCTCCAGCAACTTGAAACAGTTGACTGCCGTTATTGAAGCGGGATTGAATCACAAAGGCTTCTCTTTGATTAACGTATTCAGCCCTTGCGTAACGTTCAATAAAGTAAATACTTATGACTGGTTCAAAGAAAACATCGTAGACCTGGACGAAATTCCGGACTACGATCCGACGAACCGCGTTATGGCTATGACAAAAATCATGGAAACACACAGCATGTTGACTGGTATAATATATCAGAACACAGCTAAAAAGAGCTATGAAGATATGGTTCCAAACTTCCCGCAGGAAGGTCTTGCGAAACAGAATATGAAGATTTCCGAAGCGGAATTCGAAAAGCTGCTTGCAGAATTTAAATAACAACTGCACCTTAAGGGCATACGGGGATCCTCCGTGTGTCCTTTTTATTGGGCGGTAAACAGAGAGGAAGATTTCGATGAGTAAATTAGTTCCCGTAGGCATTTCGGCTCGCCATATTCATTTATCCCAAGAGCATATCGAACTTTTGTTCGGACAAGGCTACCAGCTTACAAGCATGAAACCTCTATCCCAGCCCGGACAGTACGCGGCAGAAGAGACCGTTGCGGTGATCGGTCCGAAGGGGAAATTCGATAAAGTGCGCATTCTGGGTCCGGCGCGCAGCCAAACTCAAATCGAAGTATCGCGTACGGATGCGTTCTCTCTGGGAGTCAACCCTCCAGTGCGCGAGTCGGGAAATATTGAAGGAACTCCGGGTCTGAAAGTTGTGGGACCGCAGGGAGAAGTCGATCTGGAGCGCGGAGTCATCGTAGCTGCGAGACATATTCATTTACATACGTCGGATGCGGAGAAATGGGGCATCGCGGACAAGCAATTGCTGCGCGTCAAAATGAACGGGGAGCGCCCTTTAATATTCGAAGACGTCATTGCCAGAGTTTCCGACCAATTTGCGCTCGATATGCATATTGACACGGACGAAGGAAATGCATCGGGCGTCAAGACCGGCGATTTTGCGGAACTGCTGAATTAGGAAAATTCGTCATTTTCACGAATACGCCATTTTCCTTTTGTCTATGCACATCTATAATGGTATAATAATATCTACATGTTTACATTTATAGAGCATGTGCAGTGCAAGCTTACGAAGAAAGCTTTCCACTAGGGGAGCTCTTAGGAGGAAGTAAGGAAAATGGCTAACAATGCGAAATCCGTCAAGGATTATTCCCAATATTTTCAGCCTCCTTCATTGACAGATGCCAAGAAGCGCGGAAAAGAAGAGATCGCCGTTCATTATGATTTCACCATTCCTGAGGAGATGCAGGAGTTCGGCACAAATAAATTTTATTTGATTCGCACCTTTGGCTGTCAGATGAACGAGCATGATACCGAAGTGATGAAGGGCATGCTGGAGCAAATGGGCTACCAATCTACCGAAGACAAGTACCAGGCCGATGTCATTTTGCTCAATACCTGTGCGATCAGAGAGAACGCGGAAGACAAAGTGTTCGGCGAGCTTGGGCACTTGAAAGCTCTTAAGGCCGAGAAGCCCGGACTTGTTCTTGGCGTATGCGGCTGCATGTCTCAAGAGGAAGCGGTTGTCAACCGGATTATGCAAAAGCACGCTTTTGTCGATCTGATTTTTGGCACGCACAATATTCATCGCCTGCCGACTTTGCTGAGGGACGCTTTTTTCAACAAAGAAATGGTTGTCGAGGTTTGGTCCAAGGAAGGCGACATCGTCGAGAATTTGCCCAAGAAGCGGGAAGGAATCCGGGCTTGGGTGAATATTATGTATGGCTGCGACAAGTTTTGCACGTACTGCATCGTTCCTTATACACGCGGTAAAGAGAGAAGCAGAAAGCCGCAGGACGTCCTTGCCGAGGTGAGGGATCTGGCACGTCTCGGTTTTCAGGAGATCACGCTGCTCGGTCAAAATGTGAACGCATACGGCAAAGATTTCGAGGATATGTCGTATTCGTTTGCCGATTTGATGAACGATATCCGGAAGATCGACGTGCCACGGATAAGATTCACGACTTCGCATCCTCGGGATTTTGACGATCATTTGGTGGAAGTGTTGGGCACAGGCGGCAATTTGGCCGAGCACATTCATTTGCCTGTCCAATCGGGGAATACGGAAGTTTTGAAAAAAATGAGCCGCAAGTATTCCCGGGAACAATATTTGGAACTGGTTCGCAAAATTAAAACGGCGATACCGGGTGCCGTATTGACGACGGATATTATCGTCGGTTTCCCCGGCGAAACGGACGAGCAGTTTGAGGATACGCTTTCCTTGGTAAAGGAAGTGGAGTTTGACTCCGCGTTCACATTTATCTACTCGCCTCGCGAAGGTACGCCGGCGGCGGGCATGGAAGATAACGTGCCAATGGACGTTAAGAAACAGCGCTTGTACCGCCTGAACGAATTGCTTAACACATACAGCAAATTAAGCAACGAGAAGCTGCAGGGTGAAATTGTGGAAGTATTGGTCGAAGGGGAGAGCAAGAACAACCCGGACGTCCTTGCCGGACGCACCCGGACCAATAAGCTGATTCATTTTACGGGATCTAAGGATTTGTACGGTAAATTGATTCATGTCCGAATCACTCATGCGCAGACTTGGGTGCTGAAAGGCGAAATCGTGGAAGCGCCGCTAAAGATGTCCATATAAAATGATTTGTCAATAGTGAGGTTGAAGATTGGAGCGTGCAGTCGTGTCGGAACATAGTCACCATCATCCCCATGCGTTTGAAATGGAGCATTATACGAATACGGAATTAATTGTTCGTGAGGATATTTTGGCCAAAGCGAAAGAGCTTGCGGAACTGCTGACGACTTCGAACGAGGTGCAGTTTTACCAGCAAGCGGAGAAAAAAATTTCCGGTAATGAGCATATTCAAAAGCTGATCAGCGGAATCAAGAAAAAGCAAAAGGAAATCGTCGCTTTCGAGAAGTTTCAAAACGCCAAAATGGTGGATAAAATCGAGAAAGAGATCGATGAATTGCAGGATGAGCTGGACGGGATTCCTATCGTGAGCGAATTTAAACAGTCTCAGGAAGACATTAACTATTTGCTTCAGCTTGTCATGTCGGTCGTCCGCGATACGATTTCGGATAAAATCAACGTGGAAGCGGGCCAAGCGTCGAGTCCGAGCAGCTGCAGCGAATAAAGTGAATGAAACCGAAAATCGCCCTCTTGTCAGGCCAGATGCCGCTAGATGGGCGATTTTTGCCAATAGCTTACGGGTTCAAGTTCATGTTGAGCACAATGTTAAGGAGACGGTGTCATGATCACGGTACGAAATTTAAGCAAAGTTTATCCGCCGGACAATAAAGTGCTGTCTCAGATCAGCTTTCGCGTCGATGAAGGAGAATTCATCGCAGTGGTGGGAGGGAGCGGCAGCGGGAAAACGACGCTGCTGCGCTGCATCAGCCACCAGGAAAAATGGACGTCCGGCCAGCTCATCTACCAGTCGAACGATATTACGACGCCAGGGCTGTTGGATCGATGGAAGCTCGGCAAAGATTTCGCTTTTCTTGAGGAAAAGCCGGCGTTGAATAGAAATAAAAGCGCTATCAAGAATGTCATGATGGGGAAATTTTATCAAACGCCGATCCGTATTTTAACGGGAGCCGTTTCACGCGATGAGCATGTTATCGGGATGGACTATTTGGAAAAAGTAGGCTTGCTCGACAAAGGCGATAAAAAAATTAGCCAATTAAGCGGCGGCGAGCAGCAAAGGGTTGCGATCGCGAAAGCGCTCATCCATGGACCTAAAGTGCTGGTCGCCGACGAGCCGGTGTCGGGCCTGGATCCGAAAGCGACGGAATACATCATGAACGACTTGCGATCCTTATGCAAGGAAAGCAATTTGACGGTCATCGCCGCGCTGCACCAGGTCGAGCTCGCGGAGCGGTACGCAACGCGGATTTGGGGATTGGCGGAAGGCAAAATCGTACTTGACATCCCTGCCAGAGGGCTTACGATGCGAGAAAAACAGCTTATTTTCGGTGCGCCATGATTCAAGTGCTATTCGTATGCTTGGGCAATATTTGCCGCTCGCCTATGGCTGAGGCTGTTTTTCGCCATAAAGTGAAGCAGGCCGGCCTGGATGGGCGTATCGTTGTTGATTCCGCGGGCACGGGGGACTGGCACACCGGAGAGCGGCCGCATCAGGGAACGAGACGAATTTTGGACCGTCACCGCATCGATCATCACGGACTGACCGCAAGGCAAGTGAAGGCAGACGATTTTGAACAGTTTACATATATCATTGCCATGGATGACAGCAACATAACGAATTTAAAATCGTTTGCTCCGGATGCACATGGCGCCTCCATTCATAAACTGTTGGAGTTTGCCCCGGATAAGGGCGGCGGCAACGTCCCCGACCCGTACTACACAGGCAATTTTGAAGAAGTGTACGAGATGGTCGACAGCAGCTGCGAGCGCCTTTTCGCTTTTATCCGAAGCAGGGAAGGCATATAGCCTAGCCTCGGACGTCCTGAAAATTGCGCGTTTTTTACCACATAAGAATGTATAAGTTCTTTACAGCGCTAAAGCGCGTAGAACACATTCTTATTGGCGAATAAACCTACCTCTAAACGCGGTCGCTCATCTTCGAAAGACCTCGATAGAGGTTTATCTCACAACCAAATACGTTTACGGCCAGGTGCCCTTGCCAAGCAAGGGGTAACAGGGAATCGGGTGCAACTCCCGAGCGGTCCCGCCGCTGTAACCGGGGAGCCTTCTTCAATAACGTCACTCAGCCGCATGCTGGGGAAGACTGAAGAGAAGCATTGATCCGGGAGCCAGAAGACCTACCTATCCGTACACCTTAAAATGCCTTCGGAGAAAAGGAATGGTGAGTACATTGTCAACCGTATCGCTTATTTTTCTTGTTTTTGCTTTGGGATTGCGTCATGGCTTGGACGCGGATCATTTGGCTTTTATTGACGGACAAACCCGTTATAATTGGCGGATGGGAAGCCCGATCGCCAGATGGGTAGGCACTTTGTTTTCTTTTGGCCATGGGGCGGTAGTGGCCAGTATGGCGATTGTTTTGGGGATGTTCATCAAAGATTTTGAGTTTCCCGATTACTTCGATACTTTCGCAACATGGATTTCGATATTGTCGCTTTTCCTCATTGGAACGATCAATATTTATAATCTTCTGCGTTCGAAATACAAAAACGAGAGCTTTCAAATTAAAGGATACAAAGGGAAATTTATCGATAAAGTCGCCAAAGGGACAACCAATCCTTTTTTAATTATTTTGGTAGGCGCGATTTTCGCATTGGCTGCCGAAACGATTAGCCAAACGTCCGTTTGGGCGATTGCCGCAAGCAATAAAATCGAATACATGCCCGTTATTTTGGGGCTTGTGTTTATGTTCGGGATGATGCTGACCGATACGCTGGATTCGCTGATTGCTTACCGGATGATTCATCATTCCGGAAAGCTGGGGCAGTCGGCTTCAAGGCTGATCGGATGGGTGATCGTCATTCTTGCTTACGGGGTTTCGTTCTACGAAGCTTTTACGTTTTTCAATCCGTGGGCCGAACTCGATTTCGAAATCGTCGGCATCGGCATCTTTGTATTTTTACTGCTTTGCTTCGTGTTCGTCACGATACGTGCCAAACAGGAATCGCGTTCGCTCAGTTAGCGACGGCTGCGGAACGTTCCGCGGAAACCGCCGTTGACGAAAAGGCATCTTTACCCTGCCGGATGAGGGGAAGATGCCTTTTTTGCCTTTTTCGCACGCATGAGTATTTACAGTGCTGTTAACCCGGCGTTCTGCACGCACTCGGATATCGCCTGAAGCATACTCTTATGAATCGGAATGATAACATCCGTAGGTCCCAGAAGGAAAATTCCGCTTCTGTTATGAACGGTCGCTTTGTGAACATAAATTCTAAAGTGCTCCGAACCGGGAGTGAGTGAAGCGGACTCCTGATTCTTGGATCGCGCATTGACAAAAGTGATTGCTTTCATAGCTCCCACGTCATAGGGCACGATGCTGATCATATCTTCAAGCTTGAAGTAATAATTCACGTGCGGCTTATGAAGGACCAGTTCTCTCGTGGAAACCGTCAGCCCGTAATCCTTCTTTTTGTGGGACATCTTAAGATCGCCCTCAAGCGATTTGATCTGAATAAAATCCGGATTCATGGGACAGCCTCCTTCGCTATTCTGCTGATCGCTATTCTATCAGAATACCACAATCCGGCGGACTTGTTAACGGAAGCTTGTCAATCGTTATCCGGCCTGAAATTGAATCAGACAGACGGTGCCCTTATTCGGATTGCTGGAATAGGAAATTTTGCCGTTCATCGACTTTATGATGCTCATGACAACGACGAGGCCCAGGCCGGTTCCATCCGCTTTGGTCGTATAGAACGGCATTCCTAACGAATTGATTTGCGTTTTGCTCATGCCGACCCCGGTATCGGATATCCAAACATGAATGGTAGATTCGGTTAGGTGTGTATGTACGGTAAGCGTTCCGCCGTCAGGCATGGATTCGATCGCATTTTTGATCAAATTCATCAGGCACTGGCGCAATTTTTTCGATTCTCCCCATATGTAGAGAGGGGAGTCGCTGCTATGCGAGATGTCGACCGTTATTTGATTGGAGACAGCGATCGGATTCATAAATCGGAGCATCGAAGCAAGCTCTTCCTTGATATTCAGCTTTTCCTGCTGACTTCTGTTCGGCTTCGCATAATGCAAATAGTCGCTAATAATCGCATTGGCCTGATCGATGCCGGATAAAGCGAGCGAAATGAAGCGTTTGCGCTCTTCCTCGGAAAATTCCTTCTGTTCCATCATTTGCAAAAAGCCGCGGGTCGTCGTCAGCGGATTGCGGATTTCATGGGAGACCGAAGCGGCCATTTGTCCGATCATGCGGTCTTTTTCGAGATGCAGCAATTTCTCTTTATTGATCTCCTGCTTTTTGACGTGGAAAAAAAGAAAGGTCACGAACCAGCTCGAAACGAAGGACAGCGATACCGCGTAAGCGGCATACACGTAGTTTTGGTCAAGCAGTGCGGGGCCTGCCGCCAAATAAAGCGCCAAGTAACCGAACATCAGGACGGATACGAATATAAATTTGGCTTTGAAGCTGTCGGCGACCATCTTCCGCTTCAAATAGAGGCCCGCCGCGAGCATGAAGGTGCTGCCGAGCAGTACGGGAAGCAGTTCATTTTGCAAAATGACCAGATTGCCGAAGTTGAATGCGATCCACGTAAAAATGCCGGGTACGGATCCCTCGAAGAGGATCGCTAGCGTAAGTGAGACGGGAATCAGATGCAAAGTATAGACAATCGGCTCTATATCTTCATAGCCCAAATAGAAATAGGTGAGCACGAAGAGGATGAGGACGAAAAGAATTTTACGCTTTTGTTCTTTGTATACATATATAGGAGTAAGAACCAAGTAGATCAACAGCGCACTCATCATGTATAAAAGACCATGAAGTTCATGGGTGATGACGGAATGGAGCAATACGAACCGTCCTTTCTAAACGTACGACAGAATATGGTTTTTTTCTACATTATCTCACAAATTACGAGTACTTCAAATAGGTTGGATACGTTTCAAATGATAAAGATTTAACAAAGTGATGTGAGACATTTTCAGCGCATCGCTGTATAATAAGAGAAAGCGTTTTCAAATGATGAGCTGCGATAGAACGGAGAGCGATAAGGATGAGGGCTTGCCCGCATGTTTGTGGAGTTGTCTTTGATCCGCTTGACGAAGGATATGTCGATGTTTGCGAACAGTGTATGGACGGTTGTGCGGAGGAAAGTCCGAATGAAGCGGATGAAAAACAGGAGAGCTTTTATATGGGCTCGTGCGGATTGATTATGGATTACTTGTTATAATCCTAGTCATTGTAAAAAACTGTTGCTTACGGGAAATTTATTGTTACAATGAAAGTAGATTAACAATTCATAAAATTCAATCGCAGCACATTTTTGAAAGGAGACATGGAATGGTAACTTTACCCAAAGTGAACGATCTCGGCTTTTTCGAGATTAGGCTGGAATCCATTGGCGGACTCGGTGCGAACTTGGCCGGTAAAATGCTCGCAGAAGCAGGAGTAGTAGGGGTAGGGCTTAACGGTGTCAGCTTTTCTTCATACGGTTCGGAGAAGAAGGGTTCAGCCGTAAAGGCACACATCCGTTTTTGCGATATGAATACGAATATTCGCGATACGTCTCCGGTCGAACGACCGCATGTAGTCGGTGTTTTTCATGAAGCTCTTTCAAAAACTGTAAACGTTATCAGCGGAATTTATGAAGACAGCACGGTTTTGGTAAATTCGACAAAAACGCCAGATGAGCTGAAGGAAAAGATGAAGCTCAGAGGCGGCACCATTGCGGTTATCGATGCGATCGGCATCGCGCTGGAGGAGAAGAACAGAGTCAACATGGCGATGCTTGGCGCCTTGTTCCGCCTCTGCGACTTTCTGGACCCGGAAGTGATGCGCGGCGTCATCCGCAAATCGCTGGAGAAAAAGTATCCGCAGGCGGTAGCTCCGGCCATCCGCACTTTTGACCGCGGCTACGACGAAGTGCAATTCCAAACGTACGCACTGCCCGAAGGGGAGACGATGCCCGACTTTGTGCGCTTCGATACGCCTGTTCTCGGATATGCGACGCAGCCGATCGGCGGCGTGATTACGAATCCGGGCAACAGCATTCTGAAAGATCTCAGCATTTCCCGGGCGGGGATGATGCCGCATTTTCACGAAGACAAGTGCATACATTGCGCTTCTTGCGACAATGTGTGTCCGGACTTCTGCTTCGTGTGGGATGAGCTTCCGGATAAAAAGGGCCGTCCGCAAATGTTTTTGCAGGGCATCGACTATCAATACTGCAAGGGCTGCCTGAAATGTGTACAGGCTTGTCCGACCGAAGCGCTGTCCAGCGAAAGAGAAGAGGACGGCTACGCGGATTCGCACCGGATGCCGCACCGGTTCAATTTGGCCGCAGGCGTCTAGCCGCGCACGGCATAACATCCGCTATAGGATCATTCATGGGAGAAGGGTGGATACAAACGTATGGCCATTGATATCAAAAAGGAATTGGGGCAGGCCAAAATCGAGCAGCGGATTGTGTACGAATCCGGTAACGAGATGGCCGCATATGCCGCTCATCAAATCAATTATCATATCATGGGATATTTTCCGATATCTCCGTCCACGGAAGTAGCCCAATTTCTCGATTTGATGAAAACGAACGGCCAGCATGACATCGTGCTCATTCCGGCTGACGGCGAACACGGCTCGGCGGGCGTATGTTACGGCGCTTCGACCGCCGGCGGCCGCGTATTCAACGCGACAAGCGCCAACGGCTATTTGTACATGCTGGAGCAGATGCCGGTTCAGTCCGGCACCCGGTTTCCGATGGTGATGAATCTGGTATGCCGCTCGGTATCCGGCCCTCTGGATATTCACGGCGACCATTCCGATCTGTATTATGCGCTCAATACCGGCTGGCCGATCCTGATGTGCCGCGATCCGCAGGCCGTATACGATATGAATATTATGGCTTTGAAGCTGGCCGAAGACCCTGCGGTGCGCCTGCCTGTGCTCGTCGCGTCCGACGGCTACTTCACCTCGCACCAAAAACGAAGAGTGCAGACGTTCGCCAACCGTGAGGATGTGCATGCTTTCATCGGCGAGCAACCGCAAGGATTCCCGAATACGCTGGACCGCAACAATCCGATAACCGTAGGCCCGTATATGAACGAGCCGGACTATATTAACAACTGCTATCAGCAGTCGGTCGCCATGTACAACGCGGAGGAAGTGTTCGACCGGATCCGCCGGGAATACGCGGACTTGACAGGGCGCGATTATCCGATTCTCGATCTGTACCGGATGGACGATGCGGAAGTCGCCGTGTTTTTGATGAACTCCTCGTCGGAGATCATCAAGGACGTAGTCGACCAGCTGCGCGAGAAGGGCATCAAAGCCGGTTCGATTGCGCCGAACATGATCCGGCCTTTCCCGGCAAAGCAAATTGCCGAAGCTTTGCAGCATGTCAAAGCGGTCACGGTCGGCGACCGCGCCGATTCTTACGGCGGGCATGGCGGCAATATGGTCAACGAGATCAAAGCCGCGCTGTTCACGCACAGAAATCACGATACGCTTGTGATTAGCCGTGTCTACGGCTTGGGCGGCAAAGATTTTTACTCGGAAGACGGCCACAACCTGTTCCAATTTGCGATCGACGCGATGAACAAAGGGTACGTGGAAGTACCTTTCGATTATTACGGCCATACGGCGGGAGATCCGGCGAAGGCGCCGAAGCGCGTGCTGACGCCAATGAAATATGAGGATCTCAAGACGGGCCTCATTACCGTCACTCCGGACGAAGCTTCCGGCAAGCTGAACGTCCGCATTCCGCCGCTGCGCTCGCTGACGAAGAAGCCGAAGCGCATCGCTCCGGGGCACGGCGCTTGTCCGGGCTGCGGCATTTTCTCGGGCCTGGAGATGTTCTTCAAAGGCATCGAGGGCGATATCGTCGCACTGTTCCACACGGGCTGCGCGATGGTTGTCACGACCGGATATCCGTACTCCGCCCATAAGGCGACGTATATCCATAATTTGTTCCAGAACGGGGCGGCAACGCTTTCCGGCGTCGTCGAAATGTTCTGGGAGCGCAAGCGCCGCGGCGAGCTCGACGGGCTTGGGCTGCAGGACGATTTCACCTTCGTCATGATCACCGGCGACGGCGGCATGGACATCGGCATGGGGCCGGCCATCGGCGCTGCGCTGCGCAATCATAAAATGATTATCCTTGAATACGATAATGAAGGCTACATGAATACGGGCGCGCAGCTGTCGTACTCGACTCCGCTCGGTCACCGGACGTCGACGTCGAACGTCGGCAAGAAACAGGGCGGCAAAGTGTTCCACCACAAGGACACCGCGCAAATTATGGCGGCGACCCATATTCCTTACGTGTTCACAGGCTCGGAGGCATATCCGCAGGATTTGGTGAAAAAGGCGGCCAAAGCGCAGTGGTACGCCCAGCATGAAGGCATGGTGTACGGCAAAATTTTGATTGCCTGCCCGCTCAACTGGCTGTCCGAAGACCAGGAAGGCTCGAATATCGTCGGCGCTGCGGTAGATTCCTGCTTTTTCCCGCTGTATGAAGTGGAGCATGGCGTTACGACGCTCACGTACAACCCGGAAGACAAGGGAAAGAAAATTCCTTTGGCCGACTGGCTCAAAACGATGGGCAAAACGAAGCATATGACGAAGCCGGAGTACGCGGAATCGTTACAATCGTTCGAGCTCGAAGTGGAGCGCCGCTGGAACATGTTGAAAGCCAAGCACGACAATCCGTATTTGTAAATAACGAACAGGCACGGGCACTTTCCCCTCGCGGGACAGTGCCTTTGTTGCTGGCGGCGGGAAGGATGGAACAGGAATATGCCCTATGTGCTTCAGCACTCGGCAACGAAGCAAATCTATACATGCATGCTGGTCAATCATTATCAACTGGCGTATTATGGAGTTAAGTATTGGGCGGAAGCCAGGGAGGCGGAGGAAGAGGCCCGGCCTTTTTTGCAGGCCGCGGGGGTAGCGGAACCGGCCGAATGGGATGTGAGAGAGATGGACGAGAGGGAAATGAAGCTTTGCAACGTCAGGCTGAAAAATGATCCCGCTTACGTGTTGTTCGAGAATGAAGCGGGCAAACCGGAAGCGCGAAAAGGGGACATTTCCTGACATTTCGGAGCCGGACCGGGGTTTTGCAAATAACGACGGTTCGATCTTGACGTTTTTGCCATATAATATAGATAAGAGGCGGTTGGGATATACCGCCTTTGCTTCATCCGAATCTTAAAGAGAAAGGAAGCGCCTTATCATTGGGACATCGGAGAACCGTGCAGCAGCAACTGGAGTTTCGGAATACGACCGAAAGTGGACTCACGATTGAGGACGTTCATGAGAGAATTCTTCGCTTTATGCGGCTCGAACCACTGGCAGCGTACAAGTTCATCATCGGCACCGATTGCCAGGTGCATGCAGGATGCACGAAATTTATTACCGGTGTCGTCATCCAGCGGATGGGGAAAGGCGCGTGGGCTTGCTACCGCCAAGTGTTGGTTCCTCGCGCTTTGACATCGGTCAAAGAAAAGCTGTCGACGGAGACGGCCTTGAGCGAAGAAATCGCATTATACTTTGATGAGACCAAACGGCGAGATATGGAAAATGTGATACTGCCGCATATTTATCAGGGCGCCTCGTTCGAGATGTACATTCATATCGACGCCGGCGAAGACGCAGCCAAGAACAAGACGGCCAAGTTCGTCGAAGAAATGGTTCGCAGAGTCGAGTCGGTGGGCATGGTGCCCGTCATTAAACCGGATTGCTATGTGGCTTCGTCGTACGCCAACCGGTTTTCCAAAAAGCCCGTTTCTTACCAAGCTACTTATCATGCCCATGAGGTGACAGATGGAAGTTTATAAGGTTTCAGCCGCGCGTTCGTTCTTTCTGGTCCTTCAGGATCCGGAGAACGAACGTTTTTTTGTTTTTCCATTGAAATGCCAATAAGGAATTATGTATGATAGATGGAAGTATCGTTTTATTTAGAACAAAAGAAGGAGGGGTGAAGCATGTCCCGAGTTTTCGTTATTGAAGCCGTTATGCTGGCCATTCACGGGCAATTGCTGCATCCTGGGCGCCCGGTTACATTTGTGATCCCTTATACCAGTATTCAAGAATTGTACGAAATACAGGAAACCAACGAACCGATTATGCAAAATAGCGAGGACGACGTTTTCGTGAAGCAAAAAATCGGCGAATTGCTTGCGTTTTTCGAGGAATCGTTCAATAAGAAGAAAATTGAAAGGGCTTTACTCGTACCCTGGAAAAAAAGCCCGCCGCTGCCGATCAATGAGAATGTCTCCCTGACTGTCGTTTATGCGATCGATAATGCCGAATACGGCGAGCAGTTCGATCCGATTGAGACGGAGCTTATTTTGACTGCGATTAAAGAGAGTGCTGCTCTCCTGACGGACCAGTTGGACATGTTGGAACGGATGGTTGAAGCTGGAGTTCCGGCGGAAGCTTTTGATGTGGAAGATTTTGAGTTTGCGGTTGAAGGAGATTTTCTGGTCTAGCCAGGCGAAGAGGAGTAAAAAGCAGCGTATGAATGCAATTGTGGAACAAAATTTGCAAGCATTGGCAGAGCGCTGGTTTCCCGGTCAGAAATGGTCGATGACTGCCTGCGAAGGCGGCATGAACAATACGACCCGCTTTGTCGAAACCGGCGGAAACAAGTATGTGCTTCGCATCTATGAAACGCATCGGGATCGCGCCAAGATCGCCTATGAGCACGAGGTGCTGCTCGCTTTATCCGGGCTGAAGCTTCCTTTTCGAACGCCTGTTCCGGTTAGTCTGCCGTCAGGCGGGACGATAGCCGAGACGAATGGCGCTTCCGGGAAGCTTGCGGCTCTGTTCAGCTATACGGAGGGAACGAATCCGTACGGGATGAGCCCTGCGCAGATCGGGCGGGTCGGGGAAGCCGTTGGACAGCTTTCCAACGCGCTGCAGCGCCTGAACATCGCCTCCGCGCCGGCGTACAGGCCTTATTACGAAATTGAGGACATCCATCCGCGCTGTACGCCGGAAGCGATTTCGCAATTTTGCCGGATGCCTCCGGATTTCTTTTTGCCGCTGCAGACGGCGCTTTTGTACATCGAGAAACGGTTCGAAGCTTTTTTTGAGCGGATCGCGGATTTGAAGCGGCTGCCGCACCAGCTCGTCCATGGCGACATCAACGGCTCGAATATGCTTGTAGATGCGGAGGGCCGTATCGCAGCGATACTCGATTTTGAATTTGTCACGCGGGATTTGCGGGTTATGGAACTGGCCGTTTGCCTATCGGATCTAATTGACCCGGCGATTCCCGAGGCCGAAATGTGGGGAAATATCGAAGCTTTGCTATCGGGCTACCGCCGCTATGCCGCTTTGGAGGAAGAAGAGGTTCAGGCGCTGCCTCTGCTGGTCGAGCTTCGCAGGCTGGATGTATTCGTGCATTTCCTCGGCCGGTTTCTGGACGGCGTCGATGGCCGTGAAGTATTGGCAGGGATCGTTCGGAGTACGTGGGAGAAAACGAAATGGCTGGAACAGCACGGCGCGCGAGTGACGGAAATTTGGAAAAAAAGTGTTTACTAACCTTCAGGTAACTTAGACACGTTTTTTTCAGTTCTTTTTTTGTTGCGGCCGTTAGCCTATACTAAAAAGGATTGAAGCCAAGGGAGGAAGGTAAGCTTATGAAATATCAAGCAAGCGCAACCAGGTACGCAGAGATGAAATATAATCGGACAGGCAGATCAGGACTCAAGCTTCCGGCGATTTCGCTGGGCCTGTGGCATAACTTCGGCGGCGTGGATACGCATGAGAACGGAAGGGCAATGCTGCTGCGTTCTTTTGATTTGGGCATCACGCATTTTGATTTGGCGAACAATTACGGACCGCCTCCGGGATCGGCCGAAGAAATGTTCGGCAAAGTGTTGAAAAGCGATTTGGCCGCTTACCGGGACGAGATGATCATCTCGACCAAAGCGGGCTATTACATGTGGGAAGGCCCCTATGGCGAGTGGGGTTCGAAAAAATATTTAATTTCCAGTCTGGATCAAAGCTTGAAACGGATGGGGCTGGAATATGTCGACATTTTTTATTCGCACAGACCTGACCCGAATACGCCTTTCGAAGAGACGATGGGAGCTCTGGATCAAATTGTCCGCCAAGGAAAAGCGCTGTACATAGGATTGTCCAGCTATACGGCCGAACAGACGGAACAGGCGGTCAAAATTTTGAAGGAGCTGGGCACGCCGCTGCTCATTCACCAGCCTTCCTACAGCATGATGAACCGCTGGATCGAAGACGGTTTGCAGGACGTTCTTGACGAGCACGGCGTGGGCAGCATCGCCTTTTGTCCGCTGGCACAAGGGCTGCTGACGAACAAGTATGTTACCGGCATCCCGACCGACTCCCGTGCCGGCGGCAGCAGTGTGTTCTTGAACGCGAAGGACATTACCGAAGACAAGCTGGTCAAAATAGGCAAGCTGAACGAGCTCGCCGGCAGCCGCGGTCAAAGCCTTGCGCAAATGGCGCTTGCCTGGGTGCTGAGAGGGGAACGCGTCACTTCGGCGCTGATTGGGGCCAGCCGTGTCTCACAAATCGAAGAAAATGTCGCGGCGCTGAAAAATCTCGAATTTTCCGCCGAAGAGCTCGCGCAAATTGAAGAAATCCTGAAGTAATCTTCAGGATTCCGCCCGTTTGTCGATGGCCTCGGCCATCGTTTTGTCGGTAAGATGCGCGTAGATCTGCGTCGTCTCCGGGGAAGCATGGCCAAGCTGCTCTTGGGTTTTGTACAGATCGTTGAGCAAATAATAATCGGTCGCGAACGAGTGCCGCAGCTTGTGCACGGACAAATACGGCTTGCCGAAGCGCTTGGCGTATTTGATGACCATCTCCTGAATGGCCCGTTTGGTCATTCGCTCGCCTTCTTTTTTGCCGTTGGCTATGGCAAGGAAGAGGGCTTTTTCTTTTTTCGCCGGCTTGTAGCGGGTTTGCCGGATCGTCAGGTAGTCCGTCAGCGCCTGAATCGCATTTTGGCGGAAGTAGACCGGCGTCTTGAAGGTATCGTCGTTTTTCCCTTTGCGGTAAACGTAAGTCAGCTTTTTTTTGAGATCGATGTCGTCGACATTCAGATTGAACACCTCGGAAACGCGCAGACCGGAGTTCAAAATTAACGTAATGATGCAGGCGTCGCGTACTTTATTTTGCTCATAGGAATAAAGAGCCTGCTTGTTGGTGGCGACATCGTACTCGTAACCGCTATGCACATAATCAATAAATTCGATAATTTCCTGCTCCTGCAGCAGCTTTCCCTCCAGCTTCGCCGCGGTATCTTTCGGCTTGTGCGAACGCTTGATCTCGATTTTGGCCATCACATTGCGCTTCAGAAGCGGGTAAAAATTGTCATCCTCGGCAATTTGGCTCAAATAATGAAACAGGGAGCGGAGGGCGGACAGCTTGCGGTTAATCGTCGTCTTCACGTTAGCCTGCTCCTTGCGCGTAGCGAGAAACATGCGGAAGTTATCGACGCTGTCCATATGAATTTTTTCCAGATCCTCGATCGGAATATGGGCGATGGAATCTGCCGTGGAGAGGCCTTCCGCAAGCAGCCAGGAGAAGAACGTCTCGTAATCTCTGACGTATTCCAGCAGCGACGAAGGCGAAAGATCGGGCAGCTTGTAATTAATGAATTTCTCCACATACCACGGCATAGTCGGCAATTTTTTTTCCAGTTCGTTGCGGTCCTTGACTTTAATGATGTTCATAGCAATCACCTCAGGCGGGTTCTTGAAGTAAGTATAGCAGTGTGATTGAAAAAAAGGTAGACGAACTGTCACTTTGTCAGGACAAATCAACGCGAAAGAGCGGGAGCGGCAGCAAATGAATTCGCTTTCCATTGCTTGAAATTTTTGATATAGTATCGTTGTGTTTTATTAAAGTTGTTTAATAAGATGTGTTACAGGGTGGTGAACATAATGAATGGGCAGCCTGCAACCCCAAAAGATATGAAGCATTTCATTGTTCGCAGTTTGCGTACGGCACTGCTTGAGCTTGGAAGCGCAACGAAAGTTGAGCTGAGCGATAAACTGGGAATCAGCTTTCCGACGATTAGCAAATTCATTGCTCAATTGGAGAAGAGCGGGGAGCTTCTATTAGCCGGCATCGATGAATCCAACGGTGGAAGAAGGGCGAAAAGGTACGCTTATAACCCGGAGTATATGCTTGGTTTAGCGCTATTCTTAGAAAAAACGGAAACGAACTACACGGTTTTTAATTGCTTGGGTGAAGTGAAAGAACAAGGCAGCACATCGAGTGTCCTTATGGAAGATGTCTCAAGACTGGCGGAGCATATCGAACAAATAATTGTAAAATATCCGAATATCCGCTCGCTTGCGATCGGTGTCCCCGGTTCGGTCAATAATGGCCGCGTCATTTTTATCCCGACCTACAAGCAGTTTCACAATTTTGATTTGAAGGGATACTTTGAGGGGCGGTTCGCCATTCCTGTCGTCGTTGAGAACGATATGAACGCTGCGGTCCTTGGTTATTACAACAAAAGGAACCATGAAAACAATCCATCCCTGTTTTACTTATATTTCGGTCAAAACGGCCCTGGCGCCGGCATTTTAATCAACGGAGATGTGGTGAGGGGAAGCACGTTTTTCTCGGGGGAAGTTTCGTTCGTTCCTCAATACGATGACCGGAATTTTCAACAAGCTTTAAAAAAAGGCAATGAATCGCGGGACGCATCCTTGACAGAGGACGGCATCGATGCGGTCAGCCGGCTTGTAGCTGCATGCACGGCTATTATAAACCCGCATGCGATTATTTTTTGTCATGACGAAGTGGACTCAACCCTCGTTAACCGGATCGCGGCAAGGAGCGCAGACTATATTCCGGCGGAACATCTGCCCAAGCTCACAACCAGCGACTGGAAGCAGGATTATTTGTACGGTCTGCAGTATCTCGGGCTTAAGCTCATGATTTCTGCGAAAAGCAGTTGAAACGAAGCGAAAAACGGGAGAAACGGATGTCGGGCCCTATGGAATTCACCTCATGGATAGAAATGGGGGCTCCATCGCGGCCCGATTCGAACATAGTCCTCCACATATAGTGGATGTTTTTCACGTTGTTTGTTTACATAATAATTGTTATGTAACTAATATGCCGCAATGAAAAAAAATGCTGGCTTTTAGGCAACGGATTTAGTACAATGCCTGATAAAGGAGATGATCAGATGAATTCTGGCGGCATATCGTTCCAAACTGTCCGGCGCAAGCAAATTGTCGATGACGTCGTTCAGCAGTTGGAAAAAAAAATCTCGCTCGGCGAGCTTCCCGTCGGAACGCAAATTCCAACAGAGCCGGAGCTGATGGCGCAGTTCGCCGTCGGACGTTCGACGATTCGCGAAGCGGTGCGCGTGCTGGCTCACGCCGGAATGCTGGAGAAGCGGCAGGGGCACGGCACGTTCGTCATCGGTACGGCCAGCACGCAGGAGCCGCTTGATATCCGGCTTCGCCGCGCCGAGGTGCTTGATGTATACGAGGTGAGATTCTCCCTCGAGTCCGAGATCGCCCGGCTTGCCGCGCGGCGCCGCGATGAGAAGGATCTGGCGCACATTCGCAGCCAGTTGGAGGAGCGGAATCGGGCGCTTGCGGCCGGAGAGCAGCAGAAGTACCTGGACGCGGACATCGCGTTTCATTTGGCGGTAGCCGCCGCTGCGAAAAATCCGGTCATGATGGATTTGTACCGGACGTTCAGCGAAGTGCTGCGCGTCGCTTTGGAGAAACTGCATGCCGATCCTGCGCATCAAGACGAATACACGGAGGAGCATGTGAAGCTGTACGAGGCGATTTGCGATCAGGATGAGCAGGCGGCTGTAACTTACACGCTGCGGCATTTGGAAGGAACAAAGAGAGCGTTGGAGCAAGTGCTCCCATAACTCTTTTTTTGTCGGTTTAAACGTCAGATGATATTACGAATTTGGGAGAGTGGTATACCGCATGGAAAGTCAGACGATAAACAAACAGGCGAATACGATGGCGTTATCCATCTTGTTTGCCGTAAGTTTCGTACATTTGTTGAATGATTTGATTCAATCGGTTATTCCTTCGATGTTTCCGCTGCTGCATGAAACGCTGAAACTTTCTTTTAGCCAAATCGGCTGGATCGGTTTTGCCTTGAATGTTACCGCGTCTTTGTTTCAGCCCATAATCGGTACATATACGGATGCCAAGCCGACGCCGTATATTTTGCCTGCCGGAGTGCTATTCTCGCTGGTCGGCGTTGCCGGTCTGGCCTATGCCAACAGTTTCGCGCTGGTGCTTCTGTTCGTCATTCTGATCGGCATCGGCTCGGCCGTGCTTCATCCGGAATCGTCGCGCGTGGCGCATTTGGCTTCGGGGACGCGCAAAGGACTGGCCCAATCGATTTTTCAGCTGGGGGGAAATACCGGACAAGCTATGGCGCCGGTGCTGACGGCATTCGTCTTTGTGCAATTCGGTCAAAAAAGCATCATCTGGTTCACGCTGTTTGCGGCCGTGGCGGTTATCGTGCAATTCCGGGTGGCCCGCTGGTACCGGCAAGATTTGAGTCAAAGGGAGCGGAAAAAGGCTGACCGCAGTCAAAGCCAAAGCGAGCTGAAGCTTGACAAAAAAATTGTCGGATTGTCCGTGACGATTCTGATCATGCTGTTGTTCTCCAAATTTGTTTACTTGGCTAGTATGAACGGGTATTATTCTTTTTTCCTGATTGAAAAATTCGGCATTTCCATTAAACAGTCTCAGCTTTACTTATTTATCCTGCTCTTTGCGGGGATGGCGGGCACCTTTTTCGGCGGACCGCTCGCAGACCGTTTCGGCAAGCGCAATATGATCTGGTTCTCCATTCTCGGAACGGCGCCTTTTTCACTGCTTCTGCCTTATGTCAGTCCGGGGGTGGCCATTGTGCTGCTCATCTTCATCGGCTTGATTCTGATGTCCGGCTTCTCGGTCATTATCGTGTATGCGCAGCAGCTGCTTCCGGGGCGCGTCGGTATGGTAGCGGGGTTGTTCTTCGGCCTGGCGTTCGGCCTGGGCGGAATTGGATCTGCCGTGCTCGGCGCACTGGCGGATGCGACAAGCGTGGATTTCGTCATCAAATTGTGCGCATTTTTGCCGCTGTTAGGACTGCTGGCGATTTTGCTGCCGTCGGACCGCATCTTATCGGGAGAGTCGAGGAAAGAGGTGAGTGCTCATGGAGCAGGTGATCAGTATCAAGCAGGCGAGCTTTCGCAGAGGTGAGAGCGTCATTTTGAACGAGATTGACTGGGAAGTGGCAAAAGGCGAGCACTGGGCCATTCTGGGACTGAACGGTTCCGGGAAAACGACGCTGTTGAACATCATCACCGGCTATTTATGGCCGACTTCCGGGACGGTTTCCGTCCTGGAGAACGCTTTTGGCACGGTCGATTTGCGCGAGCTTCGCACTTCCATCGGCTGGGTAAGCTCATCGCTGCAGGAGAAGCTGTATGCCAACGATAAAACGGAGTATATTGTCGTCAGCGGCAAATATGCCACGATCGGCTTGTATGAGAAGCCGGATGAGGCCGATTGGCAGCGCGCCTATGCGCTGATGGAGCAGCTTCACTGTTCGCACCTGGCGGGCCGCACGTACCAGTCGTGTTCCCAGGGGGAGAAGCAAAAGCTGCTCATCGCCCGGGCGCTTATGGCTTCTCCGAAGCTGCTCATTCTTGATGAGCCCTGCAACGGGCTCGATCTCTTTTCGCGGGAGCGGCTGCTTGAAGCCATCGAGCAGTTGGCCCGGGCCGAAGGGGCGCCTACGCTTTTGTATGTGACCCATCATACGGAGGAGATTTTGCCGATCTTTCGCCATGCACTGCTGCTGCGCCGGGGCGAAGTGTTCATGAAGGGCGAGATGAGGGAGCTGCTCACGAGCGGGCATTTAAGCCGGTTTTTCGAATCTCCGGTAGAGGCCGTGCTCAGGGACGAACGTATTTGGGTGCTTCCCGCTGCCAAATAAAGGGGGTAAATTCCAGCGCGCAAAAATGGAGGAATCGTACAAGGGATCGTAGAAAGAATAACATGCCGAATATAAAGATCAAGCACGAACTGATGGAGGAGTTGGCGTGGAGTTCCTTTTATCCGTATTGTTTTCCACATTTGAGACGATCACCATTTTTATGCTGTTTTTTACATTGTACCGTCATCGCTCTACGATGATGCAGCTTCTCCATATTGGGCTGTTTGGTATGGTTTTGGCCGTCATTTCTTATGTTTTGAGAGTGAAACTGGGCTTTTCGTTTTATGATACGGCTTTTCAAACGCTGCTGACGTTTCTGTTTATTCGCTTCATTTTTAAAATGAAGTGGATCAGCATCGGCATCGTTCTGCTATCCGGATTGTCGTTATACTTTTTGCTGCAAATTATAGTTGTGATCGCATTGCAAGGCTGCAATTTGTATAATTATGACGATGACCAAATGCCTACCAGTTCCGGCTCGCTGCTGCTTCAGGTCGTAACCGTCTTGGTAGGTTTGTCTCTCGCATGGATTTTGAAGAAGAAAAACCTGGGCTTCTCCTTTATCTCGTTTCATCCGTTTAACAGATACAAAAAGGTGAACAATGAAAATCAGCTGTCGCTATCCTTAATTATTACCGGCTGTGTGCTCGCCCTTTCCATCGCTTCGTTTTTCATCTCCTCCGGCATGCTCTTGTATGTGGCGCTGCCGTTAGTGATTATTTCATTTGTTCATTTAATAAGGCAATCGTATGCGATCGAGCTGAAAGATTTGGATTCATAAGCTGTTTGGAAATGAAGGGGCCCTGAACTGAAGGATCAGGGCTTTTTTTGACTCTGAAAATCCGCGAAAAGCGCCAGTTTTCGATATTTAATGACATTAATTAATATGATTAAATATTAATGATGTAAATATATTTGAAGGCTGAAGGCTAGTTCAACATGAATATTTAAGTCTTGCAGTACCTAAACTGGGATAGAAGAGGCCATACGGCTGCGTACTGCGCAAACTTAAGCGATAGATGACTTCATTAAGGCATTGGGAAGCTTTGGGGGCTTAGACATGCGAAACCGATTGCCAATGACAAAAGGGGGGGGCTGTACGATGGACGGGTATGTGCTTGATTTTGAGCGGATCGATAAGGGCAGCCTGCCGCTTGTGGGCGGCAAAGGCGCCAACCTGGGCGAAATGACGCGAGCAGGCTTCCCGGTTCCGGGCGGTTTTTGCGTCACAACCGGCGCTTATGGCGCATTTATCGGGCAAAGCGGCGAGATGCCGGAGTTTTTTAGAAGGCTGGCATCCGTTAAGGCGGACCGTCTGGATGAAATCGCCGGGCTCGGGCGGCAAATACGCGATCATTTGACAGCGCTTCCGATTCCGGAACCGGTCTGCATAGCGATTGCGGAAAGCTGGCGCCGGACAGGCGAGGACAAGGCATACGCCGTCCGTTCGAGCGCGACTGCGGAGGATTTGCCGACGGCTTCGTTCGCCGGGCAGCAGGATACGTATTTGAACGTGTGCGGCGAAGAACAGCTGCTTCAGGCCATTCGCAAATGCTGGGCGTCGCTGTTTACCGACAGGGCGATTTCGTACAGGACGAAAAACGATCTCGACCACCGTTCCGTGCTGTTGTCCGTCGTCGTGCAGCAGATGGTATTTCCCGAAGTGTCGGGCATTATGTTCACCGCCGATCCGGTCAGCGGCCGCCGGGACACGATATCGATCGACGCCAGCTACGGGCTGGGGGAAGCGTTGGTATCCGGACTTGTATCGGCCGATTTGTACCAGGTGCGTTCGGGAGCATTGATCGGGAAAAAGATTGCCCGGAAAACAATCGCGATCTTCGCTTTGCCGGACGGAGGCACCGCAATGCAGGATTTGCCTGCGGACATGCAGGAGCAGCAGGCGCTCGACGACGGGCAGATCGTCCGGCTGGCCGCATTAGGCGAGAAAATCAAGCAGCACTACGGCACGGAGCAGGATATCGAGTGGTGCTATGAGGGCGGGCGTTTCTATATTGTGCAGAGCCGGCCGATTACGTCGCTGTATCCGCTGCCGCACGTTCCCACGGCGCCGGGAGAGTCTCCGCATTTGCTGTTGTCGCTCGGTCACCAGCAAATGATGACCGATGCGATGAAGCCGATGGCATTGACCGTATGGCGCACCATGTTTCCTTTTGGAAAGACGTCGCTTTGCTCGGAAAGCGGGTTGATGTATACAGCGGGAGGAAGGCTGTACGCCGATATCACGAAGCTGTTTTTGCTAAAACCGGCGCGCAAGCTGTTTCCGATTGCCCTGCGCATTGTGGATGAGCAAATGAGCAGCGGAGTCGCCCAGTTCATTGAGCGGGAAGGATTCATTCAACATTTGCCTCCCGAGCCCGGGCAAAAGAGAGCCGTGCTTGAATTCGCGGGTCCCATCGTGTTCAGGGCCATCCGAAACTTGTTTTTTGCCCGCCCTTCCGAAGCGGCAGAAAGACTGAACAAGAAGGTCGAAGCATTCGTGAAGACGAATGAGGAACGTTTGTTTGGCGTTACAGGGCCTGAGCGGATCGTTCGCATACAAGAGCAAATCGGGGTTTTGCTGCGGCGTTTTTTTCGCGAACTGCTGCCGTATCCGCTCCCGGGCATAATTGCATTAAAAATGGTCCAGGCGCTCGCGGAGAAATGGCTTGGCGATCGTGACACAGTGCACGTGTTGAACAAATCGCTGCCCGGCAATGTCACGAGTGAAATGGGGCTGATGATCGGCGATTTGGCCGATATCGCAAGACAGCATTCGCAGGTTGCCGAACTGATCGGTCACGGCGACCCTCGCGGCTTCCGCGAGCAGCTGCAGTTCGTGCAAGGAGGAGAGGCGTTT
This sequence comes from Paenibacillus sp. sgz302191, assembly GCF_057749925.1. NCBI lineage: Bacteria > Bacillati > Bacillota > Bacilli > Caryophanales > Paenibacillaceae > Paenibacillus > Paenibacillus sp. sgz302191. The sequence goes on along the minus strand of NZ_JBYLHY010000024.1, from coordinate 15,752 downwards.
GCGCGGGAATGGGACCGGTTCATGGACATATACGGCATGCGCTGTCCCGGCGAAATCGACATTACGCGCCCGCGATGGCTGGAAGACGCGAGCACGCTGCTGCCGTCGATCGTTAGCCATATGCGCAGCGTAGCGCCGGGCGAGCATCGCGAAAAGTTCGCGCAAGGAGCGCGGGAAGCGGAAGCGGCTGCGCGCGATCTTGTTGAACGTCTCCGCGGCCAGCCTTTCGGCTGGTTGAAGGCAAAGCTGATGACCCGCCTGCTGCACGTGTTCCGGGGCATGATGGGGCTTCGCGAGCATCCCAAATATTTGCTGATGCAAGTATTCGGCATCATCCGTAAAGCGCTGAAGGAAGAAGCGCGCCTGCTCACAGGCGCCGGAGTGCTGCGCGACGAGGACGACGTATTTTTCTTGACGCTCGACGAATTGCTTGCGCTGAGCGAAGGGAAGCCGCTGGACGACTTGGAGCGGCTGCTGGAAAGACGAAAACGCGACTACGAGCGTTTTCGCACGCTGACACCGCCGCGTCTTATGTCCAGCGAAGGAGAAATCATTACCGGGCAGCGCAAACAGCAAGCCGCTCCGGAAGGCGCACTTCTCGGTACGCCCGTGTCCGCCGGAGTCGTCGAAGGCATTGCCCGCGTCGTGCTGCGTCCGGAAGAGGCCAAATTGAACAAAGGCGAAATTCTGATCGCGCCTTTTACCGATCCGGGCTGGACGCCGCTATTCCATTCGGCTGTCGGTTTGGTCATGGAGGTCGGGGGGCTGATGACCCATGGCGCCGTCGTCGCCCGCGAATACGGGCTGCCGGCAGTCGTCGGCATCGACGGCGCAACCGGGAAGATCAAGAGCGGCGATCGGATCCGGCTGGACGGAACCCGCGGATATGTGCTAATCCTGGCCCGGTCGGAACACAGACGGAACGAATAGATAGGAATGGCAATAGCGTCGTCAAGGCCGCTTTGGGGCAACAGGCTCCAGCGCGGCCTTTTATTTTGCAGTTGGACGTCTTACTGGAGGGCTTGCCCTTTTTTCTTGCATAGGCCGGTTGACAAATTCCGATCCCCGGGTTTTATATGGATGTAACAAATCATCACGCAAACAGAGGGGGGACTTGCTCATTTTCTACTCGCTCAAAAGCCGGTTGATCGTTATTTTCATCGTTTTGCTGCTCGTTTCGTTGGGGACGATGTCGTATTTGTTTTTTACGGAATCCCGTTCGACCATCCGCTCGTATATTGAGTCGTCCGCGTTCGAAAAAATGGACGAATACGGGTCGTTCGTCAGCATGGCACTCGCGCAAATATACGATGTTTCTTCGATTGTGTTCAATAGCAGCACGACGAAAAATTGGGACACTGCGCTGTCCGACCCCGCTTTGCCTGACGGCGAGAAAATGCTGGCGAACATTCATTTAAGCCAGTTTTTGACGCAGACGGTGAACAATTATTCGATTGTGTCGTCGATCACGTTGTACCGGCAGGAGGGAATGTGGGTTTCGGAAGATAACCAGATCATGAACGAGGCTGCTTTCAAGAGCGATCCATGGTATAACCGGTTCAAAGCGGAGGGAATCCAATGGGTGTCCGCTCACCAGGACCCGATTGAGGTCAGACGGGCGAAGTCTTTTGACGTAGTGAGTTTGCTGCTGCCCATCGGCACGTTCGAGCCGTCCCAATCCAAAAGCATGATGAAGATCAACGTCAAATCCGATTTTTTTCTGGAGCCGTTGAGCCGGATTCATCTTGGAGAAAAGGGCACGATTTTCCTGCTGGACCGCCAAGGAAACCCGATTTTGGGCCAGGGGGAATTTGCCGCATACCCGGAAGCTGTGAAGCAGATTGAGGCGATATCCGGCAGCCGTCTCCAGAATGGCGCGATCTCCCTGGATAATGGGCATGGCGGAACGAACATTGTAGTCTATAAAAAGCTGAAGCTGAACGATTGGCTGCTCGTCGGCATCGTGCCTGAAGCGGACTTATACGGCAAGCTGTACAAGCTTCGGACGAGCATCCTCATATTTGCCTCGCTGCTGCTTGCCGCCGCAATTGCCGCTGCGATATGGCTTTCGCACGGGATTTCCAAACCGCTCTCGCGCCTGGCGTCCGCGATGCGTTTTGTGCAGATGGGCGATTTTCACGGTGCAGAGAATCGGATCCCCGAAGAAGCAAAAGTCCGCAACGAAGTTGGCTATGTGACGACGACGTTCAGGAACATGCTGATACGGCTGCGGCATCATATCAAGACGGAGTTCGAACTGAAGCTGCTGCGGCAGCAAGCGGAATACAAAGCGCTGCTTATGCAAATTAATCCTCATTTTCTGTTTAACACGTTGGAATTGCTGAGCAGCCTGGCTATGCAGCATCGCACGCAGGATACGGTGAGAGTCATCGAATCGCTGGGAAAAATGATGCGCTTCTCGTTGAAAATCAGCGACGATCTCATCCCGTTGGAAGAGGAGTTGACCTATGTCCGCCATTATGTATCCATTTTGCAAGTGCGCTTTGCCGACCGGCTTCATATTCGGATTGAGCAGGACGAACCGGCGGGACCGTGCGTCATCCCCAAATTCATTTTGCAGCCTTTAATCGAAAATGCGGTGAAGTACAGCTTTGCGGAGCAGGCGGCAGCGAACGTCGTCGTCCGGGTAAGGCGGGATCGCAACCGGCTCCTTCTTGCCGTTGCGGATAACGGCCCCGGAATCGCTGCAGAATTGGCGCAGCAGCTGCGGGCGGAATCGTCGGCTTCGCAATTCGAGCACGTTTTGAACAGCCGGTCGCAGCAGATCGGACTGCGCAATGTGCTGGCCAGATGCCAGCTGTACTATGGGGCGCTGTTTGCTTTTGAAATCGATTCGGCGCCGCAGCAAGGAACCTGCATAACGATCATGCTGCCGCTGCAAGGAGGAAAGACAGATGTATAGTGTGCTCATCGTCGATGACGAACCCGAAATACGGCAAGGATTGCGGCTCAAGGTCGATTGGGCGAGCTTGGGGCTGCGCATCGCGGGCGAGGCGGGGAATGGGGAGGAAGCCATAGACTCTCTGGCTGATCATCCGGTTGATATCGTCATTACCGATATGAATATGCCGGTGATGAATGGCGTCTCGTTTTTGGAAGCTTGCCATGAACGCTATCCCGCGCTGCGGCTCATTGTCATTACGGGCTATGAAGATTTTCAATATGCCAAGGCGGCTGTCCGCAATCACGTGAGGGACTATTTGCTAAAGCCCGTCGCACAGGGCGAGCTGAAGGAGGCGCTGCTCAAGGTCGTCCGCGAGCTTGACGAGCAGCGCAGTGAGCGCGATCAGCAAGCCGTGATGCAGTGGCGGCTATCGCAGTATTACAAAGAAATGAAAGAACATTTTATCGTGCATTTGGTCAAAGAAGAGTGGGAGCGGGAAGCGGCGGTCAAGGAAAGGGCGAAGATGTTCCAACTGGACGACTGGGAGGAGCGGCAGGTCCGGTTCCTAACGGCAGGTTTGCCGGAACGCGCGGATGATGCCGGGCAGCCTGGGCGCACGCCGGACAAGCTGCGGCTTCCCTTTGAAATGGTATGCCGGGAAGTGGCGGAAACTTCGCAGCATCCGTGTCAAGTATTCCGCGACGGGAATTATGCGGGTTTGATGCATGTTATCGTCGTGATGTCCGAGACGGATCTGGATATGTTCGTCGAAGCTCTCAGCAGCGCGGTGAGCGAACATTTGGGCTTCCGGCCGGAGATCGCCGCCGGCAAGCCGGTCGCAGGCTTAAGAGAGTGGAAGGCCGGTTACTTGTCTTCGCTGTTGGCATGGAATTTGAAAGGCGATAAAGAGCCGCAAGCCATGCATATGCCACCTGCGACGGAGGCCGCCCTTTCGGAAGAAACGGCGAAGGTTATGCGGCTTTACCTAGCCAGAGGCGAGCTTGCCGCTTTTGAGCAGGCCGCGGCCAAAGAGCTGAATGAAGCTTTCGCCGCTTCGCAAGCGAAATTCGTGAAACTCATTTTCCAGCTGTATCTTATGCTGGATGCCGCGGCCTATTCCGCCGGTATCGCCCTGGACAGCGGAGAGCAGCTGTGGATTCGCCCCGAGCAAGTATGGGGGCTCGATACCCCTGCCAAAGCGCAGCTGTTTCTTAACAAGCTGGCGCATAAAATCGTGCGCGGCCCGGAAACTGGTCCCGGCCAGTCGGAGCAATCCATCATCCAGGCCGCCAAGCAATTCATTGAGGACAACTATATGTACGATATCAATTTGAACATGCTTGCCGAACGCTTTAATTACAATTCATCGTATTTTTCCGAAATGTTCAAGTCCAAGGCCGGGAAGACGTTCATCCGGTATGTGACCGATGTCCGCATGGCCAAAGCTGTGCAGCTGCTGGATGAAACAATGCTCAACTTATGGGACATCGCGGAACTGGCCGGCTTTTCGAATGCCAGTTACTTCAGTTCGAAATTTAAGCGGTTGTACGGAATGCCGCCTTCCGACTATCGTCTGCGCAAACAATCTGAAAAATTTAATAATCAAGAGCCGAAAAAATAACATTCAAAGCAGCGCTGCGAATCCTTATGATGATGGTACAAACGATGAATCTTCATCGAAACGATCACGAAAGGAGGAGGGCGCTCTTTTGACATCATTAGGCAAAACGGCTCTTTCACGGCAAAATCGTACAGCTTATTTGTTTTTGCTGCCATGGCTGGCCGGTTTTTTCTGCTTGACGCTGGGGCCCATGCTGGGCTCCTTGTATCTCTCCATGACGAAATTCAATTTATTGAATGCGCCCAAATGGCTGGGGCTGGACAATTATGCGCAAATTTTTAAGGAAGACGATTCCTTTTATCACTCAATGGGAGTTACTTTCCAGTACGCATTATTGTCCGTCCCGCTCAAACTTGTTTTCGCGCTGGGGGTAGCTTTGGCGCTGAACAAAGGGATTCGTGCGCTTGGCGTTTACCGGACCGTTTATTACATCCCGTCCTTGCTTGGCGGCAGCGTTGCCATTGCCGTCGTATGGAGGAAAATATTCGACGGCGACGGTCTGTTCAATCAATTGCTGAGCCGGTTCGGCATTCAGGGACCGGCCTGGGCGGCGCATCCGGACTACATCATGTCGACGATCATTGCGTTGTCGGTCTGGCAGTTCGGGTCGGCGATGGTCATTTTTCTGGCCGGGCTGAAGCAGGTGCCTGCCGATCTGTATGAAGCATCGCAAGTGGACGGTGCGGGCAAAGTGCGGCAGTTTTTTCAAATTACGCTTCCGCTGTTGTCTCCGGTCATTTTTTTCAACCTGGTGATGAGCATTATCAATTCGTTTCAAGTGTTCACACCCGGTTATATCATCGGAGACGGTCGCGGGGGACCTCTGAATTCGACTTTATTTTACACCTTGTATTTGTATCTGAAAGGGTTTTCTTTTTTCGATATGGGCTACGCCTCGGCGCTTGCCTGGATTATGCTCGTCGTGATCGGTGCGCTGACAGCCGTCGTGTTCGTTACGTCGAAGTATTGGGTGTTTTATGGCGACGGCAAGGATGAGAGGGGATAGCCGGATGATTGTACATACGAACTACGCCAAACTGTTGAAGCATCTGCTGATTATCTCTTTCGGCCTGCTCATGCTCTATCCCGTCTTATGGCTGCTCAGCAGTTCCTTTAAGCCGAATCAGTTGATTTTCTCGGATACGAGCCTGTGGCCCAAACAAATGACGCTCGTCAATTACGCGAACGGATGGAAAGGGCTGCAGGGCACGACCTTCGCCCGGTTTTTTCTGAATTCCGCGCAAATTTCGGTGCTTTCCGTCCTGGGCAACATCGTCACGTGCTCGTTTGCCGCCTATGCGTTTTCGCGCCTCCATTTCAGATTGAAAAAGCTTTGGTTCAGCCTTATGCTGGTGACGATCATGCTTCCGTACCACGTAACGCTCGTTCCGCAGTATATCATTTACAACAAGTTCGAATGGATCAACACGTATTTGCCGCTCATCGTTCCCAAATGGCTGGCGCACGACTCGTTCTTCATTTTGCTCATGGTTCAGTTCATCCGGGGAATTCCGAAGGAATTGGACGAAAGCGCGACGATCGACGGCTGCGGGCACGGCCAAATTTATTTTCGCATCATCATGCCGCTGCTTGTTCCGGCTTTAATTACGACGGCCATCTTTACGTTCATTTGGACGTGGGACGATTTTTTCTCGCAGATGATTTATCTCAATAACATTAAACTGTTTACGGTCCAGCTCGGGATTCGCTCTTTATTCGATCCGTCCGGCGAGTCCGATTGGGGGGCGCTGCTCGCCATGTCCGTGCTGTCGCTCGTGCCGATCATGACGATTTTCTTTACTTGCCAGAAGTACTTTCTGGAGGGCATTGCAACTACAGGACTGAAATAGTCCGCAAAAAGTACCGGGTCAACCGACGATTTGCAGCTATTTTGTAAGCGATTACCATAACGAACTTAGGGGGAGACTTTCTATGAAAAAAGGTTTGGCATTGACAACGATAGCCATGTTGATGGCCGTTATGGCCGCTTGCTCATCTGGCACCGGAGCCGGGAGCGGAGGCACAGGCAGCGCTCCAAGCACAGCCAAAGAACTGTCCAAAGCGCAACAGATAGAGCTGAGAATGATGTGGTGGGGCGACCAGAAGCGGGCGGACCGCACCAACGAAGCGCTGCGCAAATTCGAGGAGAAATATCCGAATATTAAAGTTGTCGGCGAATTCGCGCCCAGCTCCGGTTATTTCGACAAACTGAACACGCAGCTGGCTTCCGGCACGGCGCCCGACGTGTTTTTCCTGGGAGGCAATGTCGTCGATTACGCGAATAAAAACGTTCTGCTCGAACTGGACCCCTATGTCGGCAAAGAGCTTGATTTAACCGATATGGACAAATCGATGATTCAATACGGCACGCTCAAAGGAAAGCTGCTTCACATCTCCGCCGGAGCGAATGCGCGCGGCATCGTCGTCAATACGGAACTGTTCAAGAAAGCGGGCATTCCCGTTCCGCAGGATGGCTGGTCCTGGGATGATTACGGCCGCATCAGCAAGGAAATAACGGATAAGCTGGGCAAAGATATATACGGTACGTACAATTTTACGGTTGACGGCATGGACATTTACCTGAAGCAAAGAGGCAAGCAGCTTTACGATATGGAGAACGCCAAACTCGGCTTCGAGCAAAAAGATGCGGAAGAATGGTTCGCCTTATGGGAGAACATGTCGAAAGCGGGCGGCGTCGTACCGCCGGCCGTGCAGGTGTCCAATCCGCCGTCGGATACGAGCAAATCGCTCGTTGTGACAGGCAAAGTGGCTATGAGCCTGCTCGCTTCGAACCAGTTGGGCGCTCATCAAAATTTGACGCAGGACAAACTGACGCTCATCCAACTGCCCCGCGGGCCGAAAGGAACCGGCGTTGTGTTCGAATCGAGCCAAGGGCTGTCCGGCTACGCGAAAACGAAGCATCCGAAGGAAGCCGCCATGCTGATGAACTATTGGATCAATGATCCCGATGCGGCGAAAATTCTCGGCAACGACCGCGGCATTCCCGTCACTTCCAAAATGCGGGATCTTCTGAAAAAAGACGCCAACCCGGTGGAGCAAATCATCTACGATTACACGAACCGCGTTTCGGCGGCGACGAACAAAGAGCCGTTTGCCATCAGTTACAACCCTCCTGGCTTTACGGAATATACGAAATTGATCGAAACAACTGTACAGGAAATCGGATTCGGCAAAAAAGACGTGAAAAAGGGCGTTGAAGATTTTTACGCCGGGGCGACTAAAATTTTCAACAATAATAAATGACAAAAAGCCGCAACGGCAATACGACACACGGCTGGAGGACAAATGGATGAGAGAAGCAATGCTGCGCAAGCTGCGCGAGGTTCGAACGGAGGCGCGGATCGGCACTTTGAAAAAGCCGTCAGATGGTCCGGTTCTCGCCGAATGGCTGCACTCGGGAGTGAAATTTGCAGCTTCTTCCGGAAAATTGGAAGACGTCTATTACGAAGCGCTGCGCAAACTGCTCGATTGCATAGTGCCGACAGGCGGCGAAAAGCCCGTTTTGCACGAAGGGGGCATTTATTTGGGCTGCTGGCTGGAAAGCACAGGGACGATCAACGCCGAGCTGCTGTCGCGTTTCATACCGTCGGTATCCCGGTCGACCTATGAATTGTTCGCCGATTATCAGCGCGAGGACGGTTTAATGCCTTATAAGCTGACGGCGAATGGGCCGTCCTACAGGCAAATTCAGCTCGTAACGCCGCTGGCTAGAAGCGTATGGAACCATTACCGGTTGCATGGCGGGGACCGGCCGTTTTTGCGAAAAATGTACAAAGCGATGCAGCGTTATGACGAGTGGCTGTCCACATATCGCAATACGCGCGGAACGAACGGGGTGGAGGCGTTTTGTACGTTTGATACGGGCCATGACTTGTCGCCGCGCTTTTGGCACGTGCCGGATACTCCGCATGACAACGATGCAAGGTTGTGCAACCCGGATTCTCCTATCCTGCCTTTCGTGGCCCCTGATTTAACGGCCCATGTATACTGCCAGCGGCTTTATTTGGCGCGGATGGCGGAAGAGCTGGGGGAGAGCGGCGAGATCTGGCGGGAAAAGGCCGAACAAAGCCTGGACAGCTTGTTCCGGTATTGCTTCGATGAGGCGGACGGCTTCTTTTATGATCTCGATAAGAACGATAACCTGGTGCGCGTGCAATCCGACGTCCTTCTGCGTGTGCTTGCTTGCGAAGTGGGGGACCGGGCGTTCTTTGATCAGGCTCTGCGCCGCTATTTGTTGAATACGCGGAAATTTTTTGCCAAATATCCGTTTACGTCCATTGCGATGGACGACCCGCGCTTTGACCCTTTTTCCAGTTACAACAGCTGGGGAGGCCCGTCCAACTTCCTCAGCCTGATCCGCGCACCGTACGCTTTTGAGCATCATGGCCGTTTTGTGGAGTTGACCTATGTGATATATCCGCTTATGGCCGCTTTTCATAAAATGACGCGGTTTTCCCAAGCGGTAAGCCCGTGGACCGGCGAGGAAGGGTTTACGGAAGCGTATTCGCCCGCCATTCTGTGTGTGCTGGACTATGTGGAGCGGCTGAGCGGAATTATGCCCAGACCGGAAGACGAGCTTTGGTTTACCGGGCTGCTGCCTTACGCGGTCGATCACGGTGAGGAGATTGCGAACGGGACCGCTTACAGCCGTATCGTGGATGGAGCCGTATTTGAATTGGTCAACACGCGCGAACAAAGTACGGTTTATCGAAACGGCGAGCTGATTTTGGAGTTTCCGAACGGCTTGAGAGCGGTAACGGACCGGCAAGGAACGTTAAAATCGCTGATCGGCATGAGCGTGCGAACGGTGGAAGGAACTGTCGTTTACGAAGGCTGCGAGCGGCATGTAACGGTAAAAGGAAATGAGATCGCCGATATCGGCAACGGTCTTGAAATAAACAAACGCGCCGTTTACCCGGGCATTATCGCACCCTCATATGGCTAGGAGGACGGAAGGCTCACCGTATTATTGAGGACGCAGGGGCTGTCCCTTCAGCAGTGTTCGATGCTGGCGGGCAAGCCCTTTTTGCATTCGGGAGTCGGCCGGATGTACTAGGGCAAAAGCAACTATGACATTTGTTTCGTTCATGGTAGGATGAATACGCAGAGAAACGGAATCAGGCGTAGCCATGTATCCAAATCAGCGTGGAGGTACCGGACTATGAATATTAACCATCAAATTGTTCCGCTGCTGCAGCTGAAGGACAAGCTGCCAAGCGACAGCTGGAATTTTGCCCGGATCGAGCGGGGTAGGGAAGGGTTGGAAAACGAGATCGCCGTTTATTTTTCGGGGGATACCCGTCTGGAGAGCTTGAATCTGGACGAGCCGTTCGGCGACGAACGGATAGGACTCATCCTGATAGACGGCAATCTTATCGTAGACAATTACATTTACAACGAAAATACGGACGGCGCTGCCGGACTGATCGTGAACGGGCAGCTTTCCGCACGGAACATGCTTGTGGGCGGTCAAGAAATTTATGTGAGCGGCAGCCTGACGGTGCAGGAGCTGTTCTGGGGAGACTACAATCACGGCGATCTTACCGTAAAAGGAGACGTGAGCGCCGCAGTCTTTGCCGAAACGGACGAGTATCACGTGAACATCGCGGGATCGCTGAATTGTACGCAGCATATAACGCAATGGGATAGTCGCGGGGATTGGCAGGACCTGGATAGTGAAATGCTGGAGAGGTGGCTGGCCGAGGAACTGTATGACGAGGATGACGGCGAATGCATGCTGATCCGCAGCAGCGAAGTGCTGCAACTGCTGGAAGCCGGGAAGCCGCTGCTGAAAAAACAAACCGGCGAACCTCCGCTTCAGCCCGAATCTTATTTGCAGAAGCTGCGAGCGGCAGTTACCGTGCAAGCGATCGAAGAGATTTTGGCTTTCCCGATCGTTCATGAGAAGTATTACGACTATTACGATTTGGACAAGGGCGGTTATTGGCACGGGAATCTGTTTTTCGGCTTCCGCCTGCCGGAACAAGGCCGAACGGCCCGGCTCGTTGTAGGGGAAGAGTTCGCGGGCGCAAACGATGAGGAAGATTTCCGCTTTTTCCATTACGATATCGCCGTGAACGAACAGGGAGAAAAAATGGTCGGCCTATACTCCCAGGAAGGCAACGGATATGAAAAGCCGCTGAAGCCGCTATCTACCGATGATTTGAATGAGCTGAAAAAGGCTTTGCGCTATTTCGAGCGCCTCGTCGCGAGGGTTCGGTACGATAACAAAGGGTACGTGCAGGAGAGAGATCGGGAGCTTGCCGAAAGCGCGGCGCTTTCGTTGAGCAAGGAACAGTTTATGCAAGCACTCGCGCAGCAGGAGGACCTGCTCACACAGACATGCACGCTTCTTGGACATACGTTCCGTCTGATTACGGTCAAGCAGGCGGACAATCTGCTGAACGGCATCGAACATCCCCGTCACGACGCCATTTTGTACGATGTTCTTAACGACGCCTGGCTGCATGGCATGGATGAGAAGCCGGTTTATTTCCTGCTGTCCGAAGAAAGCGCGCATCTGGAGCGGCTGGATATGACGCAGCTGGCCGAGGAGGCGGACCGGCTTCATTTTACGATTGCGGGTTACATATTTGCCGCGAATTTGACGGTGGATGGCTTTATCGAAGCTTACGATATCGATTATTCGCCGCCTCTGGTCGTATTGGGCGATCTGACCGCAAGGCACATCGCTTTATGGGGCACCACCTTTTATGTAGGCGGGAATGTAAGCTGCGAATGCTTGTACGGATTTTACAATCACGGCGAGTTGATCGTGGCCGGTCAATTGGCGGCCGGCGCCGTTATTGCCCGTGACTTTGATGTGCATATCGGGCAAATCCGCAGCAATGTGCTCATCTCCGACGATCATATTTACGGTATCGACGAGCTCAGGGATGAGGACGGAGGGATTATCGAGCGCTGGACGCTGTACCCGTCGACACACCTCGCCAAGGACGTCCTGCGTGACGAACTGGTTGCGGCGAGTGCCGGAACGGACGGCCTATGGCCGGATCAGAGCCTGCTTCTGCGCTGGTTTGACGAAGGAAAATCGGTGATCGATCAGGACAAGCTGCAGCAAACTTATGCGTCTTTTGCCGAGGAGCTTCCGGCTGCGTTTGACGAGATTTTCCGCGATGGCGTCGGGAGTCCTGAAGGCGAGAGCCTGTACAAAATCAAACTGGACGATGCGGGGAGCTGCTTCTACTACCAGAGCCACGAACCGGAGTGGAGGCAGGTCGGGTTCATGGACGGCACGTACTTTTACAGCCTGCGGGTCGTTTGGTACTTGCAAGAGAACCGGTGGCAGCTATTGTACGATGTCCATAACGAGCAGTGGGAGCTGCTGTGCCAATTCGAGACCGCTCCGGAAAACGAATATACGTCAACGCTGGCGGTGAAAAAAAGGTTCCGCGAAGCTTTGCAAGCTCTGCGGTACGAGCGAAGCAGGTCGGCGTTGGTGAATCGGCCGGAAGACAAGCTGCTTGACGTCCTGAGAACGGGGGAAAGCCATCCCGATGTTCGGCAAGTCGTGCGGTTGCCTGACTTGTATGTGCCTTCCGGCAGCATAGTGGCCGCCGATCCGCTCGCGAATGCGGAAAGGCCGGCTTTTACCCGCCGGACGCCTGTCGGGACGTTCCCGGTCTATTTATATATCGACCGTCAGTACGGCCGTGTTTGCTGCGCTGAAATCCGCTTCTCCGAAGAGGAGATAGCGGCTTGGGAGCTGGCGCTGCTTCCCGGGCAAGATGTCCGCCAATTAAAGCCCGGCGAAATATTCGGGTATCCGGTCGATGCCGGACTGGGCTGCTTCATGGACGCGGAGAGCGCGCAGCAATTAATGGCGCACGAGCGGGAATTGGCGGCAGAGCTGGACGGCGAATATGACAACTATTACGACGATTACCTCAGCGAGCTGCTGGAAGGCGATGAAGCGGTAAGCCCGGATTACTGCAATGTTGTCCCTTTTCCGGAAAAACCGCACAATGCCGCCGTATTCAGATCGGGCTGGGGCGACGGGTTCTATGCTTCCTACTTCGCGCTGAACGAACACGGGCAAGTGGTCCGCCTTGTAACGGATTTCCCCTGCTTAGGGGAGTAGAAGAAAATTATAATCACTGACCGAATGTGTCAGTGATTATTTTGTATACTACTATTATGCGAATAACAGAAAGGTAGCGTTGCAATGTCAAAAGCGGACAATATGCTGTCCATTTTATGGCTGCTCCGGTCCGGCAAGCGAATGACCGCCCAACAGCTGGCAGACGAGTTGGAAATCCATATTCGAACCGTATACCGCAGCATCGATTCGTTATGTGCCAGCGGTGCGCCAATCATTGCTGACTCGGGTCCGGGCGGCGGCTATCAATTGCTCGACCATTTTACCGACGCCCCGCTGATGTTCGATGTCGAGGAGCAGAAGGCGCTGATGCATGCATCGGTTTTTGCCAGGGAGGCCGGATATCCGTTTACGGAGGCGCTGAACCGGGCGGTTGACAAACTGAAACGTTATGCGAACGACAAGCAGCTCGATCAAATGGAGCGGCATAGCGCGGGGATTTCAGTCATTCACCCGCCGGTCGACGGGAAGCTGCAGGTTCTGCTTCAAGTGCTGGAGGAGGCGACAGCTCGCGGGGAAGCGGTGGAGATGAAGTACTTTAGCGGCAAGCAAGAAACGCCGGGCACGCGCGAGTTCGAGCCTTACGGACTCATACATTGGAAAGGAAGCTGGTATTCCGTAGGCTATTGCTGCCTTCGGCGGGAGCTGCGCAGCTTTCGTGCAGACCGCATCGCCGCTTTGAAACCAACCGGCCGTCATTTCGAGCGGCCCGATCATTTTTCCGCGAAAGATTTCCTTATGAGCAGCCTGCTGCCCGGTTCCATGGATGCCGGCTCTCTTGTAACCGTGCGCATTCGAGGGCATGAACTTGCGCTGAACGAACTGGTCCGGCATTGGTTGTTTGGCCATACGCTGGCCGAACGCAGCGGCGGAGAAGCCGTATTCCGGTTAGGCAGCGACTCGTTGAAAACTTACGTGCCTTATTTTCTGCTCCCATACGGAAAATCGCTGACCATTCTCGAACCGGATTTTCTCATAGCGAAAATGACGGAAATAAGCTCTGAAATTGTGGCGCATTATAAAAAGATGCAATCGGAAATCATTCCTAAAAGAGGTGGCGACTATGAATAATTTCGCAATGTATGCTAAAATAACGGCCCATCCGGGGCAAAGGGACGCGCTTGTGCAAATTTTGCTCGAAGGAGCCGAACTGATGAACGCGATAGAGGGCTGCGCGCTTTATATCGTTAACGAATCGGAGGACGATCCGAATGTCGTATGGGTAACGGAATTGTGGGGAAGCTCGGAAGCCCATGACGCTTCCCTCCGCAATGAGGGAGTATTGGCGCTCTTGCAGCGCGGCAGGCCTTTGATCGCGGGAGCGGAGCCTATCAAGCTGCGTCCTGTCGGAGGCAAAGGCATTTCTTAAGCTTGATGGCCGGTAGCTCCCTGGTAATGATGCACATGAGGCCTCCTTCCATTTAGGGTTGTATACCCTTCAAAATAATGATAATGACCGCCGCCGGGAATGTCGATCGCCGGACCCGTTACACCGTGAATCGTGTGAGTGTGACCTTGATTGACTGACGTCATGGTATGGTATCTGTGCACGTGCGGAACTCCGGTTAGAGCCGGCTCGGTTACGCCGGCATATTGATGGACATGCCCGTCATCATAAGAAGTAACGCCGGAATAAGGGTGTACATGATAAACGGGCCGACCGTCCCAAGATGTAATATAAAGTCCATGAGCATGTTCGTTTCCTGATTCGTTGGAATGAACGACAAAACCCTCCACTGGTATTCTTTTCAAATTAGCAGCTCCTTTGCAAATTTTTTTTATATATTATGTTGGATATTGGCCGTATGGAATATCGTTTCATCAAAATTCCCATGCGTTTTTCAATTTATGGTAATGAAGCCAAACATCCTGATCATATATAAAAGTAAACAGAAAGGAAGCTAATGGAGGGCTGCTCATGAGTGATGGATTTGTCGGTCGATCTTTGGATGAAATCCGTTTTTGGTCCCGGATTATGAAGGAACATTCGTTTTTCTTGAGCTTGGGATTTCGCCAAGAGGATACTCAACTCATCCAGGAGGCTCACCATTTTTATCATATTTTTGAAGGAATTGAAGCGCAGTCGCATGCTTTGGATGAACATACGGATCCGACGACGATCCTGCAGTTTAATACGGAAGTACATACGGCTGCATCGCATATATGGGCTTTTAAAAGAAAAATATTGGGGCTTATCCTAACCTGCCAACTGCCGGGGCAAACGAATTTTCCGCTATTGGTGGATCATACCAGCCGGGAAGCGAATTATTTCCGCAATCGGCTGGAAGAATTAAACCAAGGCAATCTTGAACCGCTGCAAGATGCCATTATTGATGAAAATGTGTTCTTCCTGCGGATCATGGCCGACCATGCGAAGTTCATCGGCCACTTGTTGGATCCGTCCGAGCGAAAACTTGTCGATCAAGCCCGCGATTTTAGCCATGATTTCGATCAATTATTGTTTCAAGCCAGGGATTTATCCTCCATGCGGCCTCAGTCCCAGACAGATCCATTGTTAAACCAATTCCTTGATCAGAACAGGGTATCCGTAAAATCTTTGCGCGATTTCAAAAAGACGGCCAGAGATTTAATCGACCAATGTAAAATAAAAAGCATTATTCATCCGCTATTGGCGGATCATGTATTCCGCGAGGCGGAGCGGTTTTTGGAAATAATTGAGATGTTTGAAAGGTCGTTAGCAGGGGAAAGCATTGCCGGCGGCAAGTAAAAGCGTTAGAAAAGAAGAGCTATGCTTAGGCTTGGTACACCCTTCGGTAGAAGGGTTTCTTTTTTTGCCCAAAAAACGTCCCCGGCGGGTTGGTAAACAGAAAACCTGCGAAAGTGCAGGCTGCCCAAAAACCCCCACGTTAGAGGAGATAGCCATAATCTGCCCGTCTGCACGAAGAAAACCTGCAAAAATACATGAATTTGCGCCCGTGATCGCTGTACACGAAGAATTCCTGCAAAAACCCCATGACGTCGTGGACGTCACCCCACAGAATGAAAATAATTCAGGTCTACAGCTCCAGTTTCAAGCTTGAAAAGCGTAAGAACTGGAAACGATGAAACTAACAAACCAAAGGACG
>NZ_JBYLHY010000023.1:0-143312 GCF_057749925.1 Paenibacillus sp. sgz302191 | reverse complement strand
CGCCGGCCCGCTGAAAAGCCAGCAGGTCCTTACCCGCCTTATACGGCGTATCCTCCGGCAGACTGACGCTTTTCCCTTGCGGCATGCCAAAAAACAGCTTGGGCCTTGCTTCCAAGATATCACAGACGACGACGCTTTGGAATTGGCTTGCCAGACGCTTCAGCAGCTCCCAGTCCGTCTCCTCGTACTGGATCACCGGCGCTCCGATCGCTGCGCCTTGGGCCACACTGTACAGCACATCCTGCTGCGGATAGGCTTGCAAAAGCTCCTGGATGAGCGCCGGATAGTCCATCGACACATCCTGAAACGTTCGCCGCCGCTTGGCGACATCCAGCCTATGCGAACCGGACAGCCCTTCCAGTTCGATGCCGTATATGCCGTTGGCATGCGTCATGTTCACTGCGCTTACAAAACCTTTGAACAGCGTCGTTTCCCGCTGGCCGTCGTACTCGTAGACATGGATCTCATCGCTTGCCGATGCTTGCTGCGCTGCGTTTACGTTGACAGCCTCATCTACGATTCCGCACACGGTCAGCCGTCCGTGCTCCCCCGGTTTCCACTCGATCTGCACATCCTCCAGCCGGTGAATCGGGTACGCCGTTTTTACCCTGATTTGTTCAAAACCCGCCACTTCCCCCACCTCCGATTCTCTTACCCGTCATGCTGACCGTTGCTGAAAAACCGAATGGTCCCTTGATGACCGCAGATCAGCAGCGATTCCGTCGTCAACGCCGGCTTGCCCTCCACGAGCGCCGTTTCCTTCGTCTTCGCCCATTTTTCCATTAAGACCGGGCAGCACGGTTTGCCGCTAATCGTCTCCGGCTTGTCCTCGGCGATCAAATAAATCGTTTCTCCGCTCGGATTCGAGGGGCTGTTGCATATCCCGAAATACGGGACGTTCGCCGGGAACTGGTAATCCGATTCATTCATCATCGGTTTTTCGTTCACGTACGACCCATGACTTTTCGGTAAATTAATCCGCCGCTTGTGGCTCCCGCAATTGCACCCCATTTTGGCGCCTCTGACTACGTAGTACTCGCCCTCCGGCATCTGATCTTCCTCCTCAGACTTGTCATTCAGCTCAGCCCCACCGCTGTCCATTACTCCACCGCCACCCGTTCCAGCCGTACACCCTGAAAATCCCGCCGTAAAATACTTTCCGCCACATCCAGCCGAACGACGATCAGCGGCTTGCCGCTTTCTTGAATCCGCACGATCTTTTTGCCCGCCATCCGCTCCGCTTGCAGCACGGGCTTTTTGATCACGCTGCCGTCGCCGGCACGCACGCTGAAGGGACTTAGCGCCTCCACTTCTTCAAAGATCGGCAAATAATAGTTCCGCTGACGGCGATGCCTCAAGTCCACCAGCGGGGTCAGCTTGAACAAAGTGTCGGGCGCATACGCTTCGACGAGCCGTTTTAGCCGTTCGGAAATCAGGTAGAGCTGCCGGTCCAGCACATCCGAAAACTCGCTTTCCCTCTCCGCTTGTACCTGAAAAATCATCGTGTCCGCGATTTTATGAGCGCTAGTCCGATGAATGTCCCGCGTGTCCACCTGCTTTCTCACATCCAGGAGCACCGGCGCATCCGTCACCCGCTCGTCCTGCTTGAGTACAAAATATTCCCTCATCCGTGATCCGCTCCATTGTTTCCGCCGCTTACCGGTCGATTCCCCTCAACCAGCAATTCGCTTTGATCCCGAAATTCGCCCGCCATCCAGCGAATGCCCGGAGACTTTGCCACCCGCGCATAGGCACTGCTATCCAGCAGCACCGGCACCATCTTTTTCATAAATTCGACAGCCAGCAGATGGTATTTCACCGCTTCGATTTGCTGGATTCTATCGATATCCATGGAAGTTACTTTTCTCGCATACGCAGTTTTCGCCTTTTCCAGCTCGGCCATCCGGCGAAACAGCGGCTCGAATATCACATCCGCGCGCCACGTCGACATGCATTCCATCGGGTCCGCGAACCAGTTCTGATCGTAGGCGTCCACCCGATACAAAGCCTTTCCCTCCATAATGCCTGTCCGCAGCAAAGAGATATACACATAGTGAATGTCTCCCTTTATGCCCTCAGCCTGGAGCCGGGAAGCTTGCGTCCACAACGTCTCGAATGCTTGACCGAAGCTCTGTTCGATGCCCGCCCGCTGCTCGTTCAGCGCATGATGAATCGGAATCAGATCCTCCAGCCACTTGTCAAAAACATGCTTCTTCAGAAAATCGTCCAACGCCGCTTGCTTATCCATTCCGGCTCACCTCCGGCTCATACGATATTGACCTTGCCTCCGCTGATCGTGACTTGATCGTTAATCCGCAGGCTGGCATCCGCTTGTTTCAGATCTACGCCGCCTTCCCCCTGAATCAACACCTTGGCCCCTCCGTTAATTTCGATATCGTCTTCGGCGGTTAAGACGATTTTTTTGTCGCTGTTGATTTCAATGCCCCCGTCATCCGTCAGGCGCATTAACAACTTGCCGCTGCCGATGATTTCTACCGAACCCGGCTGAAAGACGATTTGCTTGCCGTATTTGGTGCTGATGCTTTTCACGGCCGGGTTCCCCCGTTTTTCAGGATTCGAGGAGGCAACATCCACGGAGCTGGCGGCAAACGCATGCTTTTCCTGCTCATCCGGAAAATACAACCGCACCTCGTCCCCGACTTCCGGCATGCAATACCAGCCGCTTCCGTCCGGCGACGAATACACCGTCGAATAGGCAAACCATAATCCTCCCCCTGCCGGTTGTCCTCCGTCGATGTGCAGGTTCACCTTGACCTGATCCTTGGCTACACCCGCAATTTTACCGAACAGGGAAACTCCGGCCAGTGCATAACGGTATTCCACCGGGACCTGCAGCCCCTCCCGATCCTTCAGCACATAGCGGTTCGTTACAATGCCCCCTTCCAGCGCCGTTTCCGACCTGAATACGTACAGTGTCCGATGCTGAAACTGCACAGCGCCGCCCAGCTCCAGCAGTTTGCCGCTGGTCACTTCATAACTGATGCTGTTCTGCTCGTTCAAC
This sequence comes from Paenibacillus sp. sgz302191, assembly GCF_057749925.1. NCBI lineage: Bacteria > Bacillati > Bacillota > Bacilli > Caryophanales > Paenibacillaceae > Paenibacillus > Paenibacillus sp. sgz302191. The sequence continues at coordinate 140,290 of NZ_JBYLHY010000023.1, read as the reverse complement.
TCCGGCATACCGTTTGCGGATTTCAACTGGTGGCTTTTCAAATCCTTTTTGATGGAATAGTTATAAGCTTCCAGCTTTTGCGGTTCGCCTTGATCCGGCAAGCCCACCGACATTTTCACGCCGTCCTGCGTACACATCGGCACCAGCGGAGCATGGAAATGGGACGCCAGGCGCCGGGCAAACTGCCAATCCGTTTCCTGATACTGCACCAGCAGTCCGCCGATGCTTTTCCCCTGCGAAGCCCCGTCCGACACATCCGATTGCGGATACCCTGCGGTCAAACGCTCAAAGAGCTCGCGATAAGATAACTGTCCGTTCTGGAACGATCGGGTTCTCTTCTTGATATCCATCAGCACGGTCGCGCTGTACGCTTCCACCGTCAGCCTTCTGACCCCGCGGATCGCTTGTACCGTCAGGTTCGCTACGATCCCCTGAAACAGCATTCGCTGCCGCTGCCCGTCGCGCACCGCCACCTGGAGCGTCTCCTGCACGTCGGCCCGTTCGACATACTGATCAAGCTTCTCCTCGGGAACGATGCCGCTGAGCATCAGTCGGGCATGCGCCCCCGCTTCCTGAACGAGATGGAATTCCAACAAGCTCTCGAACTCATACGGCGCAATGACGATATCCGCGTATGTATACACCGGTTCACTCATGCCGACTCCTCCTCCTTGACCACTCTAATGGAACGGATTACCTGGAACGCCACATCCCGCCAATCGGCGTAATCCGTATATTTGCAGCAAAATGTACCCATGACCGTCTTCCCTTCAAACTCCAGGAAAAACATGATGTAGTAAATAGATCCATCCAGCGCTGCGCCTTTGAAGTCGAAGTATCCGACCGGCTTGCCGCCGGCATCTTCAATCCCGTCCTCGTAAAATACATGCGACGGGTTGGCTTTTTTGATGATCGCCTTCATGCCGTCCGCCAATTCCTTGACCCACTCGTCCTCCAGCCCCTGATCGATCCGGCTAAGCGTAAAATTAATAGCTCCGGTCTCATCACTTTTGATGATTTGCGGACGCTGCTCGTACGGATATTTCAGCTTTTTGTGCTCTTCGAGCATATCCGTGAAATCTTTTGGGAAATAAACCTTAAGCTTCTCGTCAAAAAACGCCTGCTCTTCGAATTCGTAATACCGGTTCCCTACGCGTACTGGGCCTGAACGAATGTCGCTTGACTGCTTGCTTTTTTCCGCTTCATGAAGAAACGCCAGTATTTTCTCATCGGCATATTCCATACATCATACTCCTTCCCCGGGCGGTTTCCAGCCCCTTCGAATCAACTGCCGCTTGCGCTTTTCAAAAAATGCTGTAGCTTGCTGGCACGCATCCGTACCTATCCTTTCGCGCAGCAGCGCAATCGCCTCTTCCATGTCTACGAGATCGACAGGCGCAGCCAGGCTTCTTCCGGCGCCCTTCACAATAAACCGCCCTCCGAAGAAACGGCTGTAGCCCACTTCCGCAATCTCTTGCAGTTCTGTGGTTCGTACACCGTATCAACGATAGGCATTCAGCGCCTTTTCCGAGACGATAACCTTAGGAAAAGTGACATGTACGGTCAAAATAAAGTAAAGCGCCGTACATATGACCCCGATCAGCAGCATGAACGCCGCATCTTCCGGTTCGTTCTCCACCAACATCTGCATGACCAATACACTGATACCGAGACACAGCCCTAAATAACTGAACAGCTAAATGCCCCGACTAAGCTTTAGCACCAGTTCTTCGCGCTTTCTTAAAACGGGCGTCCGGCTACGAAGCATGCAACCTTGGCTACCAAAAACACATTCATTGTACTGCCTCCTGTTTTAAAAAATATGAGCACAAATTCGACCTCCCTAAAAGGGACTTAGTTATTAGAGTTCCATAAGAACTCGAAGTTTGAATCCGCTGCCTGTTTTCTCAAAATCCCCCCTTTGTCCTTGGTTTTATTTGATACATTGCATGAACTGAATACAATCAAAAAACAAAGTAGCAATATGAAACTAGTATTTTCTTATGGTTCGTACATACTGAACTTCTCATTCTCGCTTCTACGGATATTGGTTACAGTCTACCTTCTTTAAATGACATTATTTTCTAATTTTACTATTATATTCTTATTTGTTACTAATTTCTTTAGTTGCAACAGCTGCCTTTTTAAATTGATTTATCTCATATAACTCTGCTTCGGAATTATTGATCTCATACAGTTTACCCACTAGACCACTCTGGGTGCTGCTCTCTACACTTGCATTGATTTTCCATGTTATCCCATTCCCTTCAATTACCACTTTCGTTTCATAATCTATATCCCGATAATTTCGAATGTAATACTTGTATACACCTTTAGGGTATATACTATCGTCCTTTAGCTCATCCACGATTGACCGTTCGATGGCTTCAATAACCCTTTTTCTCTCAGAAGTCAAAGCCGGGTATTCAGGTTGATAAGCATTTTTTATCTTTAATTGAGTGGTTTTTACTAACTGGTACTTTTCTTTCTCAACGAGAGATTTAAGTTGCTCTGTGTTTGGAGCTAATCTGAAATTAGTGATTTCATTAGTGTAGCCTTTCTTGGATGACCAAAATTCTACTGCCACATAAACTTTAGTTGTTGTAGGCTGTTCGAATAAAACCATCATATCCTTATTGCCTACGGAACTTTGATATATGGAAATTGGAGTAATCTGATTTTCAAAAGCACTAAAGTACGAATACTTCCCTTTATACCAAATATCGTCATTAATAGCTGTACGAATAACTTCCAAAAACGGATCACTTTCTTGAACGTTACTGTCTTGCGAAATAGACTCTCGATTAGTTTGTTTTTGTGAATCATTTTCTGTCATGACGGGGGAAGTAATATTCTTATTACATGCCGCATTTATTATTAAAATTGCTACCCCTGAGAAAATGATAAAGATAATTTTGCATACTCTTTTCATTCTGCACCCCGAATTTGAAGTTCGAAATTAAATTCATTGACTATCATAATTAAAATAGGTGTTATCACCAAAAGTCTTAATATCTTTAATGCTATTCCACTTTCCATCTGCTAATAACTGAACCTGACCATTATCTAAGATTCGAACATGCTTAGGGTCAGGAACAGGATTAAACCAACTAGAAGTTCTAAAGTACATTCCTGCACCAATTTTATTAGGAATTTCATTCGTTCTTCCATCTATTATTAAGCTTGCGATAAAAACTGCTTTTTTCCATGCATTCAAATTTCCAGATTTTTTAAGTGGATCTCTCGCTAAATTAGTATCAACGGCTCCCCCCGTTACAGCTGCGTATTGTCCCGGTGCTAAAACTACTTCTTTGTATGTTTGTGTTCCTGACATCTTTCTATTAATAATAGTCCACGCAACAGATTCCTGACCAAAATCGGTTTCACCGCTGCAACATTCTCCAAAAATTGTTCGTGCTAGTATATCTTTTTCTTCAAGATTCATTAAATCGTTTTTTGATTCTACCTTATTTCCCACTCCAGAAACATCCACATTACCGTAGAGTGTTTCGCCAATACTTTCGCCTTTACTTGCAATGTCAGCATGCTGTGCTTGTTGTGTTTGCTTAATCTGATTTTCCGAAGCAAATTCTTGTTTCTGAGGCGTCGTATTTTTCGTTATTATATCCTTAGCGTCCTTGCTATACTGCATTTTCGCCGACTTAATAATAGCCTCTCTCTCAGCCATCTGGCTGAAATCCTTTCCTTCTACGATCCATTTATCATTCGCGGCATACCACTTCGCCGTTAAATCGTTCAACGTTTTCGCATCTTCCGGAGACTTTTGCTTGATTCTATCTATTTCTATCAACTTGTCCCGGATTCCCTGTCCCGCTTCACCTGCTGCCCGCATGACCTTTACATTTCCTACCTCGTTCGCTTCCATCCACCGCTGCGTCTCTTTCTGCATTTGTTGCTGTGCCCATTCCGGCATTTCGGCCATCTGTTTCAGTTTCTCTCTAAGGCCGTTAGCCAATGCCCTTGCCTGATTCATACTTACCTGATCTCCGCTTGCTTCAGCGATATACCAAGCTTCCTTGTATTTCTTGATCCATTCCTTCGCCCAATCCGGGTAAGTGATGCCTAGTTCCTTCTGCTCTTCCTCATAATCGTACTCTTCCGCTTTTCTACGAGCGTTCGCCGCGGCCAATTTTTTTAGCATGGGACTATCTTCAAACTTCGGTTCTTTCCATTTGATCATCTACTTCACTCCTCCATTCAGAATAAACGGGACTTTGTTATAGGGTTGGAATAAAATCACTCTGTTTGTGTGCCCCTTACTTTCATAAACCCAAAGGTCATCTACATTACCTGTTAATTCCACACTATTAAAATGAGACCAATCTTCCTCTTTGATGGTGTATAAGACGTACCTGTCTTTCTGCTTGGCAAGGAGATGCAGAAACTGGCCATTGGAATTTTTCACTATTTTTCTAATGGTGCCTTCAATTCCAAAGCTGGAAATATGCCTCTCATAAATAACCTTATTCTCTGAAAGACTAATTTTTCGCAATAATTGCTTTTGTTGGTCAATTTGAAACAAATATACGAGTTCTTTTTGTGCCTTAGTATCCTGATTTATGGTCTTGCTGTACCCCGAAATATTTAACCATTGCCCATAATTACCTATAAATTGAATATGCTTTTCGCTGAAAGCCCGGCTCATGCCTAGTAAGTATACATTGTTGGCGTCATCTCTAACCATTGCAAAAGGATTCTTTGCCCGATCGATGTAACCTAACAATAGATGATATTGTTCGAGCGGAGTAGAAGGCCTTACTTTGTATAAAGCAGATTTGTATACATAGCCCATGGGAGCATCTGTCCTACTTTGACCATCAAACCATATATCCAAAAAGTATTGATTCGCGGGATCTATGATTTGAAATTTTGCCCCCGAAACTCTCATGAGTTGGCTGCGATCACTTAAATCTTCAGGCAATTTATAGTACATGATATGATCAGTTGGTATTTTCTCAGTCTCCTGTGATAATTTCATCAAAAGCAGAATCGGCTTATCCTTATATCGACATAAACCTAATGCTATCGTACCCTCAGAATAGTAATTGCCTGCAAAGCAACTGGCGTTTACCTTCTCTAACTCTTCTTGTTTAAGCTTTACGTTCTGCAATTGATTAGGAACGGCTTCTTCGATCATGACTTCAAATTCGCGGAAATTGTAAAAATTGGATACAAAGGATCCTTCTTTATGATCCCTGACTTCAATTTCCTGATCAGATCTGGAAACAACAATACTTTCGTTATTCTCCGTCTGATCCTTCTCATTTAATTGCGGCACGTTGGTTGACATGGTTTCCTGGGAAGGTGATAAGACAGGATGATCAGATACGTTCGTGCAGGCTCCTAATAATATTAACAACAAACTCATAACAACTATTTTCAATAGATCCTCTCCAATCCCGCTATTCAATTATGGGATCACATTTAATTTCCATGTGCCCCTCTCATAGACGCATTCAATAATATTCGAAGATCCAGAACCATCCGGTTCTTCAAACATTGGCGTCAAAAAAGTAAAAATTCTTCTATCTCTAACATCTGCCACTAATGCTGCAGTCGTACGTTTCCAATCACCCATTCTTCCTATATCGCTTTCTTCGAATGCGAGTCTATCATTTACCATGGTCACACCGTGTGATTCGATTAACTCCCCAACCATTTGATCCGTGAAAACTTGCCCAAGCTTTGCTTTTATTTTTTCGATACTATTCATATCGCTACAAAAATAACTGTAATATTTCCCTTTGACAATCACAGACTCGTTCCCTTGCTGATCCCTGCATCCATTATCGCCATACCAGAATCCTAAAAATGCAGAATGAGCTTGTACATAAAGTTCGACAGCCTCTTTCTCTTCGAGCGGCCTAATCGCATGACTGCTTATATTCATAGATTCGCCTTGTTGGCTCACTTCACTTTGTAAACCTTGCACGGATTCATAAGGGCTTAGTAAGAGCAATCCCATAAATATTAGCAAGATATGTTTGATCTGCACATTTCCCCTCCTCTCATACTAATCTTTCTTTTTCATGATTCTATAATTTGAGATTGGGGCTCGCCCATAGTACTGCGCATGATCTAACGTCGTTCGCACTCCATCGTAAGGATCAATGATGTGAATCTCAGATGCATTTGTTGGGATTCCGGAATAACCAACAGCCACAACAAAGTGTGTTAATTCATCGGGCAGATTAAGATGAATGATCGCAGGTACTCTCTGATCTATATAATTTTTTACTACACTAAATATATTTTTCTCCGAGCAATCGATCCTTGAATAACTAAAACCAAATGATGAAGCAACCTCCGCAAACTTTAAATTATATTTTTTCTTTTCCATACTATCAACATATTTTTCAACTTCGCGATAGTTGGTCTGTGCTCCATAATAATTCAAAACCATTGTTACTGATGCAATCGCACAACCCTGTTTATTAAAATCATTTTGATTTACTGGTTGTAAGGACAAATCATTTGTAGAGAGGATTTCAGGATCTATTATTTTGTTGTTGCTTCTATCTTGACTCACCTCACTCCCCCGCTTAAACTCCGCATAACCCCATTCTGCTTCCTTACGGTTTCCATATAGGATACTATCTACAAAAAACAGCCGGTCGTTTGCCCATTTGTTATCTCCCTGCTTTGTCAACAGGTACAAATACTGCGCCTCATTCTCCCATTCGTTTATATCGTAAAATCCGTTCCAAGCCCTTCCCTGGTTGTTGGCGTATTTCGAATCAACCCGGCTCCGTTCGTAGGCAACGATCCGCTTGGCTTCTTCAAGACTGTGATCCTCGGTGATCGTTCCTCCGAGCTTGAGGGCTGCTTGCGCTAATTCCACCGCCTGTGCTTTCTTATCCTTATCCCCTGCTTTGTCCGCTTCCTCCCATTTGCATTTGGCCATATACAGGTATTCATTGGCTACCATTCGCTGAGCCGTCTCCAAATCATCATCCAGCGTAATCGTACCACCCATGCTGCGGCCGATGCGCGCCAGTTCCTTCGCTTCCACTATGTTTCCCTTGGCATACAGCTTCTTCGCTTCCAAAATCTTGTCATTGCCAACCAACCGCTCTACATCCTTCAGATCATCCTCCAGCGTCACGGTTCCCATTTTTTTTCGAATTTCTTCAGCCTGTGCCTCCGCTTTGTCCCTGGGGTTTTTCCATTCTTTTTTCAAATTCAACAGCATTTCATTGGCGGCCATATTCAGCAATAGCGTCGCTTCCGCTTGTTCTTGTGCCGACGCCGGGTTTACCGTCTGTCCTTGGCCATCGTCGGTTATGCGGATCATGCCCTTATACATGCAGGTTACTATACAACAGCTTAACAAGGCTTGATCCTGTTCAACCCAAACCTCCGTTTGCTCTCCCCCTGCCCATACCATCGCGATCATCGGTGAACAAGGCATCGGTCGTAACTGTCCGTTATTGGCTTTGGTCGCTTCGGCTACGGTCGGATTATCCAGACTCGAGCAATTGCCAAAAGACAGCACATTCTGATGAGGCTTGGAATCGGCCACGTTTAACTGAGCTTTGTCGTTAATGAATACCTGTCGGTTCGCAGGTGCTTTCAACTGGCTGGTGCCACTGCCACAGGTGCAGGACAACACAGCCCCTTCCACTACATAACTTCGTTCGCTCACCCCGCCCCCTGCATCCGACGCCTCCTCATGGGTGACGATCAGCGGCGTCTTTCCGGCGTTCAGCTCTCTTTTTATATCGGCAATCCGCTGCGCGATCGTTGGTTTTTGTTCCCGCACCTGCGCTCTTGTCGTTGCCTTGGTCATGGCTCTCCCTCCCGCCTAGTTCATTTTCACCTTGGTTCCGCGTATGAGGGTTTCCCCGTCCATCTCGATCACGCTTGTTTTGCTGGCGATCCCGATCGTTTCTTTCGCCGTAATTTGCACCGTATTGCCCGCGTTCAGAATCAGATCGCCGTCAGCCTTGACCCGAATATCCTTCGTGCTGCGGATTTCAATGCCCTTTTCATCAATCAAACGAATCAGCATCTCATTGTCGTTGCCGGTAATTATGATTTCATTTTTCTCGAAAATGATCGCCTTCCGGTACTTGGTCATGAAAATTTTCACTGCGGGGTCGGCGATCATATCCCCTCCGGCATTTTTCATACGTACGGAATGCGTCACGATACCATTCTTCTCATCACCCGTCGGAAAGTATATATGGACGGAATCGCCGATTTCCGGCATACAATACCAGCCCGTATTCCCTTCCGACGTATACATTGTGGCATGAGGAAACCAGGTCATTTTGTCCGGTTCCGGCTTCTTCGTTTCATCCATGTCAAAATGCACCTTTACCTGGTCTTCCTTTAGCTCCAGGACTCGCCCTTTCAAAGACACGCCTTGCAGGCTCTTATTGGTCGATCGCTTCTGCAGCAATCCGCTTTTGCTTGTCAGCACGCAATCATGCGTCCAGTCGCTTTCGAAAGTAGTGACCGATTGGTAGACATAAAGATCCAAATCCCATTCCGGTAGCATCAGCTTTATTTTTTTTCCAGGTGTATAAAACTCCTTCACTTCCGTCGTACGAACCTTATGGTAGAGCAAATTTTCTTCCTCGTCTTTGTTATTGAAATGGCCCAGCTTTCTGGTGACGGAGTAGTCATGCGCTGTCATCTCTCCGTCGATGCAATCGGCCAGCGGCAAGCCAAAATGAACATAAGGCTTGTCCAGGGTCGCCCCGACAATTAAGCCCACCCCCAATCGGGAAGCCATCCGCTTCAGAAACGCCCAGTCGGTTTCGTGATATTGCAAAGCAAGTTCTTCCAGGCACTGCCCCTCCAGATTGTCGCTGTGTCCGACATCCGCATAATGAGCTTGATGCGAATCTCTATCTTTCTTATAGTTATCCAGCACGCTTTGGAACAAATCCGCGTACGTCATCTTGAGATTTTGGAACGAACAGCTTCGAGGCTTAATATCCAATTGATAGCTAAGCGACACCGCAGATACCGTAAGGGTATAATTATTCTGCGAGGCTCGAACGCTCAGCTTGCTGATCGTACCTGAAAACAGCATAGGGGACTTGTTCTCATTGCTTTCAACACTCGCACCCGCTTCGTAATAACCGATTTCCAGCAAGCTTTCCGAATTTATGTTGTTAACGAACTTGTCTTTGTTCTCCAACGTTAACGTTCCGCTAAAATACGCTCTGGCGTGCCGGTTCATGTGTTTCACAATTTTTATGGTTTTGATCTCATATATCACGAGCTCTTCTCCGTTATATCTGATGACTGGCATATTATGGCTCATTTCGGATCGCTCCTTTGAGGTTTGGCGTTATTTCCAAAATTCAGTTAACGGTTGCCTTGCTATACTCGTCGGTTTGCGAGTAAATATACGAATAATCGGATATTACCAAGTAGAGGAAAATAGTATCCGCCATTGAGTACATGTTCCCGACTTAAATAGTTCGGGGATCGATTCATTCAGCTGCGTGAGAACCTTTTATCGGATTTTCATTTGTGATGCTTATCTTTTTAAATGTTTTCATGATATTGCTTTTTTCACGAATCATCTTTTCAAACTGTTCTGCGTCATCTTTTTTTTCTGCAATTTGAATATCATATGGAAACCCTGTAGGTGATTCTACAACAAATACATAATTGTCGATTACTCCTATTTTCCTAAATGGGTATCCTCCATCTTTCCCCGTTGTACTCGACCACTCATTCCATTCTTTTTCTGTGCCCCACCGTGATATCCCAAATAAAAATTCTTTTTCTAACGATTTATTTATAGGTAAATAATAAAAAATAGTCCTTTGATCATCTTCAATAAGAGTAAACTTACCTTTCCAATCATCAGGGAAATCGATAGAATAAGCATATTTCATGTTTTTATAGTTAAGCGTTGTTGCCTGCGAGTTCGTTTCTTGTTTATCGGCAGGTGTTATGTCACTTTTCTCTGATATCTGCTTATCATTTCCATCCGGACTCGGGCTCTGGACCAGTACAGTGGCACGATGCTCTATTCCGGCATTTTTAAATTCATATAAAGTAAAAATAAGGATCAGGGCAGCTACTGCCACTCCAATAAATAATATATACTGCCATTTTTTAATAGCCACCCACGACCACTCTCCATTAAATTAACCTTAATGCCGCCTAAACATATCTTTTAGTTTAATTATTATCAAAACCGTACAAAGGAACCTTACCTGCATTTCGTTGATTTAAGATCGTTCCATCATCTTGAATGATTCTGTTTACAGCGCAGACCTTTGTGTTGATAAAACCATATCCATCGCCCCAGTTTGCATTCAATTTGTCTTTCTTTACGTGTTGATTGGGGTCTATGTTTGTAACACTCTCGTTATCTCCCCGTTCACTAATGAAGTAATCGTCTCCAACATAAATCCCTACATGAACAGGTCTCCCTTTATTAAACCAATCAAAAAAAATCAGATCTCCTACTTTAAGGCCACTAAAATCACCTTGCTTTACCTGATCTTTGACTTTGCTTTCCTCACTGCCTCTAGTTATCTGAGCTAATGTATCTCTTCCAATATCTAAATTCGAACCAAAAACAGTCATATAAACGGATGATGAAAAGGCTGAACAATCAAGATATGGCGGGGGGTTTTCATGATCTAATTTTTGAGTATGAGCTAACGCAGTTAGAACATAAGGTATTTGCCCTTCCCAACTTTTCGCCTCTTCAACCACTTTCTCTCTCCAGTGCTTTGGCTCACTAACGCCGCTCCCCGTTCCTTGATTCGCCAAGCTATCGGAACTCTTTGCTTCCTTCCGCTCCTCCGCCTTCTTCGGCCAGGGCGCAATGCCGTTCGCTACCTGATGCACATGCATTTTCAAAAGCTCCAGCGAAGTGTACGTTCCGACCAAACCATACTTCACTGCAAAGTCATACAGGCTCTCGTTCAACTCGCTGTCATACTTGTCCTCATTGACCGGCAGGTTGTATTTGAAATCATTCGGATACATCGCCGCCAGCTTATTCAGGTTTTCCCTTGCGCCGCGGTCGCTCATGCCATATTGATCTCTGATCCGGTCGGCTTCCTGCGAGAATGCTTCCAACTGCCGTTCCGTTTCCGGGTCCTTCATCAAGCTTTTCTTTAACGTCCAATATTGATCCGACAGCTCTTCCAGCCGATTCGCGTCCTTGTAGGAGTCTGCCGTGCAATCGCGCATCATGCCGATGTACTTGACTTTGTCCCGCAGGGAGTTGGCTAATCCTTGATAGTAATCTTTGTCTGCGTTCTTCCCCTCTGCGTCCGCCGCGTACCACTTGTTCGTGAAATCGTTCATTTGGTTGCGTGCCCACTCAGGCATGCTGTTGTCCTCGGCCAGCTTTTCGCGAACGCCCCGCGCCTTCTCTTCCGCCGCTTTCATACCGGCCTGATCCCCTTCCGCCTGAGCCTGGTAGTACGCGATTTTATACTGCTGCAGTAGTGGTTTCGCCCATGGAGGATAGATCTCTCCTTTATTCATCTCATCTTCCAGCGACAAATAGGCTTGATATTCCGCTTGGGATAACGGCAGCAATCGAACGGTCGACGCTTTGTAATGGCTTTCTCCCCACCCTCCGTCCAAGCGCAGGTAGCTAGCCCTGCTGTTCCCGTTGATTTCGTTCGCCGCCGATATGCGAACGTTGCCTCCATGCATGACCAAGTCCACGTCCGCGTTGAAGGTGATATTTCCCTGACTAGTGATCTCTACCCCTGTTGCTTGATCCAATCGGACAAGCATTGCATCGTTGTTCGTTGATAGGGCCATGGCCTCGTTGCCGAAACGCATCTCCTTCTTCGTCCGGGTGCTGAAGTACTTCGTATCCGGATCGCTGATCCTGTCGCCGCTGCCTTTCCGCGGCCGCTGCCGGATAGAATGCTTAACGACCGCCTCTTCCTCCTTCGAACCGGGAAAATACAAGTTCACGGCATCGCCCAGCTCGGGCATGCAGTGCCAGCCTATGGTTCCGCCTCCCGTATAATACGTCGAATACGGGAACCATACGGCTTCCTCCCTCGGCTGCTCGACTTTGTCCACACTCAAGTAAAGTCTGACATGCTCTCCCCTTACATCAATGACTCTGCCTTCGATAGAGCCGCCAATCAGCCGACAATTATCCATGATTTTACAGGTTAATCCCGCTTCGGGCATGAGGATATAGTCATATTTCAGGAAGCCTTTCTTCATGGTTGCGATTGATCGCGTCACTATGAGCGGCAGATTCAGGAACTTGACCTCATCGCCAATATCCAGATACCGGGTTTCCTCCACTTCGTAGATCGTCAAACCTCGCCACGCAGGATGCTGGCTTGCCGTAAAATTAATACCTTCCAGCTCGCCGGCCCTCCCCCCCCGAGTAATGCCAAAACTAAATCGGGGCTTGTCAGCAGTCGTGTCCGCTACCAAACCCGTTTGCAGGCGGGAAGCCGCCCTTTTCAGAAACTCCCAGTCGGTTTCCTCGTACTGCAGCAGCAATCTCCCCAACTTTTCCCCGTTCGTCCGATCGCTACAATGAGAGCCGTTGTACCTCACAATCACTTTCCTCGCCACATCGGCATATGTCATTTGGCTGTTTTGAAAAGAACGGCTTTGAGGGGTTTTATCCAGCAAATACGTATACGATAAACCTTCAACTTGCATCAAGTAACTATCGCTCTCACATGTAACCGTAATGTGTGTCGCTAGGCCTTTGAAAAGACAACGCACCACCTCCTGGTCCCCGTTCATTTCGTACACGGCCAGTTCCGTTCCGGCTTGTGCGATATGCGCATAGTTCTTCTGCTGCTCTTCCGAAATTTGAGCCGTCAAACGGATGCTTCCGTGTGTGTTGATAGTTTTCGTTATTTGCAAATCCGACCATTTTGTTATTTGGTAAGGACCTATGATTTTCAAATTGCCGTAAGTCACAGCTTGTTCCAACTGCTGCACCTGAACGCCTCCCTTCCGATGCTTGGCTCAACCGTTCAACTCTATTCGTATCAAATGCACACCAAGCGGCTCCAACCTCAAGACATACTCGGCGATATCTTCATCAATGACAAAATAAGGTTCCATCACACCGGCAATTTGAAACGCTTTATAACGCACGATCAGGGATGGGTCCAGAATCAGCTTTTTGACAGTGCCGTTATGATGCCACTGCGTCTCCTGCGCAAGGCAAGGGATCGCTTCAGGCGCCGCAAACCAGTATTTCGTTTGTTTGGATCGCTTCGGGTCAGTTAAAATGACCAATTTATATACAATCCGTTTTTCGCAACAGGCCAGCACTGCTTGGAGGCGATCCGACACCAGCGGGACGGGGCATTCTATATAATCGGGGTATTCATCCGCACCGCGTATATCAAATTGCAGAACATCCTCCTCCAAGGCGAGGAGGTGCTCACAATAGGTCATTCTTTTCCGGGTAAAAATGGAGGACAAACCGATCGGCCCCGCATAGTCCCCTATTCGCTTATCCTGGGACAAAAGATAATAGTCCATATGTCAACCCCCGTGAGGTACATTACAAAATCTCGCAGTAGCGCAAAATCTTGGCGCTCTCTTCACCGCCGGACTTGCTGTAAATCAAGTCCATCCTTCCTTTATGTTCGCCTGTGTACACTTCCAGATCGTCTTCGCACGCAATATTTAGAAATTCCGGCAATTGTACGGCAAGCGGCAGCGCATATTGCGCCAAACGAGTGATATAACGCGTCATTTCGGCCGCTTTTTGAAACTTGATTCGCTCGATGTCAGTCTCCCAAATTTTGTTCATATAAAGACGACTTTTCGTCTTCCACTCGGATTCCATTTGTTCCAACCGTCCGAAAATCCAACTGGAATCGTAGACTGCCCGGCAAGGCCGGGTATCAAAAAACCAATCCCGGTCATAGGCATGAATGGGATGCTCGTATTTTTTTTCCAATATATAAGTGCGGCGCATGGAGTACGTGATGTACCCGATTTTGCCCTTTTCTCCAGCAGCTTGTTTCTTATGTATGAGGATGCAGATCCCGCGAAAAGACTGAATGAACGGTTCAGCCAAATCATCCTTGCAGGTGTTAAAATAGCGTTCAAGTTCATCCAACTGCTCCTCGTAAGCGGGTTGGACGTAAGTGTCATAAAAATGCTGCAACGCTTCTTGTCTGGTCATCCAGTCACTCCTTTCATCTGCACCCAAAAACGTCGGTCGAGCACCTGTCAAATAACGGATACCTGACAAGTTGTTCTTATTTATCTACAAAAAACTCACTTATACCCAACAAAATCGCAGCAACGGACCAATATTCCATCGGTATAAAGAACAAGCTATGCTGCACGCCTAACCGTACCTGTCTTCCGGTTCGACTATCCAGATAGACATGATCCCGATACCGGTTAAAATATTTTCCTGCATACCATATGGGAGGCGCTGACAAAATGAGACCTATACCCAAAAAAATGTCGGTTAATGTTGAAGCCGTAGAATTATCCGCAAACCCCTTTGCTGTTATCGTAAAAAGCGCGACAACCACAACGACGATAGGGATTACCAGTATTCCGGCGCCTTTCCAAATTATCATTGCTTCCACCTGCCTATACATTAATCCACAATCATCCGCCGCGGGCCGCTGTGCCGGAAATCCGCTTTGGCCCGGCTGTCGCCGTGGGCCTCGCTCAATATACGCGTCAAATGTCTATGAATTTGTCCGTTGTCGCAGGGCTTGTAGCCCGTTCCCAGCCTGGCGGCCAAATAGCGCAAAATCAGCTCCCGCTCCAGGGGCTCCCGGTTCATGCACTGCATCGCAAACGCGATGTCGTACATGTGGGAGCTGCCCCGCTCCAGCAGCTCGGCGGCAAAATACCGCATCAACGCCGGGCTTATGCTGCGCTCGCCAATTCCCGCGTAAGCGACGTGAATGATGTTCCACGTGTTATACTCCGTGGCGAAGTCCGCGAAGCTTTGATATTCCGAGCGCAGCCTCGCCCCTTCCTTTAACTTGAAGCGGCCCAGTTCCAGCTCGCTGCCGCTCGCCGCAGGCTCGTCGTCCAGCACGATCTCCGCGCCGTACACGCTGAAATCCGGCTGCTCCTCGCCTGCCGCGAAGCGGATTTTCAGCACGGCCTCCCGGCCCGTCGCGCGGTATGGAAGCTGGAAATCCTCTTCCAGCATATACAACCGGCCGCCGTGCTTGACGATGCCGGCGGATACCGTGAGAGTCTCCGCCTCTACCGTCACGTCCGCTCCCGCAATAATACCGTCCGAGTATGCCCGGAAGGACAGGTCCGCAAAGCGCCTCGGAAAATCCCGCAGGCTTTCGAGCATTTCCCGTTTCAATATCCGGCCTTTATGAAAATTCGGTTGGACGTTCGCAAACAATGCCATTCCCCCTCTCTCCCCCGGCGTTTATTACTTCCATCCGTCAAAAAAGTCCAGCTCCGACAAATCGTTCTCAAACGGAAAAAATTTCTTGGCGCCCAGATAAAGCTGCTCGTCCCGTCTCGCAACCGGCAGCACGTGAAAGCCCCAGACGTTCTCCTCCGAGAACACGAAAAACTTCACTTCCCCATTGACGATCGAGTCGGTATCGTCCTGCGGAATCTTCGCTCCGTATGCGGCAAAAATGTCCTCGTACCGCGAAGGCGTGAAGCTGCCCGAATCGCTGGCATACACGTACTTGTGCCGCACATGGCCGTCGCTTCCCTTTAAGTACAATTCAACCTCGGCCGCGCTGGACGGCCGGGATACCGAACCTTGAACGCGGCTAAGCCTTTCCTGGGCGCCGATCAGCAGCTTTTCCTCACGGCTGTGGGTGAAGGCGCTGACCGAGAAGGGGACGACAGGCGCGCGATTCGTCATGTTCGCCTCAATCGTCCCGGCCCTGCGGGCGTTCAAATACCGGATAGCGCCCCGCAAGCAGGCCAGCTTCAAGTCCGGCACCTGTCCCGGATGCTCCGTCTTCCGGCGGAATTCGATGCTGCGGCCCGGCACAAACTCCTTCAAGGCTTCCCGAAACACATCGATGGTGCACGATTGCCCGGTCAGCTTGATGATCGAATAGTCCTGAAGCTGACCCTCCTGGTAATAGGTTTCCAGAAACTTGCGGACGATTTCGTAAATATCCGCCTTGATCAGCTGATTGATTTCCTTGATGTTGAACACGACGTTCGGAAAATCGTACACATCCTTCATCGCGCCGTTCTCGCTGAGCGACAGGCACCAGCGGTCCACGGCCGTGATTTTCAGGTCGCTTTCCTGCCTCGTTCCGCCGTCGGCGTCAAACCGGTTGCGGACGATGCCGGTTTTGCGGAAAAATTCTTTTTTCATCCGGTCGGCCATTTCCCAGAGAAAGTAAAAATTGCTTTTCACCCGAAGGTACTCGTCCCTCGTGCGGTTTTCATATTCCTTGAACCGGGTGGGAATCAGCTTCCCCGCTTCCCGGTAACTCGCTTCGAACGCTTCGTACACAGACCCGACGCCGAATTCGTCCACATGCCTGTACAAATCCGTCCCCGGAATCTGAATCAGGCTGTCGATATCCGTCACGCGCTTGCGGTTGCCGTAGTAATCGGCAAATACGATTTTCATAAATTGCATAATCCGGTACGTAATATTGTTGCCGCCAAAATTGGTATCGCCGTTTTCGTAAGCGGTCTGGATATCGATTTTGTAGGAAAGATTGCCGTCCTCAATGCGAAACCGGCAGGAGGAAAGATCCGTCGTACCGCCGCCGCAATCGATCACCAGCGCCTTGTATTCCTCACCGTCCATAAAGCTGCGCTTCTCCAGCTGATCGGCAATCGTGTTGTAAAGCACCGCCATGCCTTCATCCAGCCCATGCTCGGTTTCGATCGCGTATTCCGGCAGCAGCTCGGCAAACATGTCGTTATACTGCGTTCGCAGCTTAACCGGGCTCGATATGTGCAAATGCTTGAAGCGGCACTTGAACTGGTGCTCCGCTGTCCCCACTACATGCAGAAGATACGCCCGCAAAATGTCGCTTCGGGAAACCAATGCAGCATTGCCGTGCCCGTCGACGATTTCTTCGGTCTGCCCGTAGCTGTTCACCCACCGTTTAATTCCATGAAATACCGTCGCCTGGCTCGTGTACCCGCTCTTTTTCATCGATTTCAGCGCATCGTAGCCAAAATGGTACTTGACATTCGCCGGATCGGAGCAATCCGCCGCACTGACGACCGTCGGCAGCAGATCGATCCACTCTTCTTCCTTGCGGGTCGTATCGGGGAAAGACACGTAATTGATCGCATCCAGCCGAATTGCGCCGTTAAGCTGATTGTGCGAGGAAGGGGAGGAGACATACCCTCTGTCCAAATAAGCGCCAGCCGTCGTATTGGAGGTTCCGAAATCGATGGCCAGCACAGCGTCGGTCTCCTCCAGCTCCCTAATTTCCAGATCGGCGATCGGAACCCGGTAGTAATGCAGATTGACGGGAGGAAGCGGCTTCTCCTGATCATAGATCTTGTAGATATATTCCGAATCCTGCTTGCGAAAAAACAGGAAGCTGTAATTTTTGTTCGGCTTTTTGCGAAACGGAATGTCCGGCGACGCCGACAGGTAATAGACGCCCGGCTCCGCAGCGTCTTTGACCAGATGGAGCAGGCCGCACAGCTCCTGCCGCTCGTTCACGATCAGCACGTTGGACTCGCCGATCGCGCCCGGCGCTTCGATCCGGTACTTGTCGCGCCGGTCTGCCTTCTGCCCCGCATACAGCGTCAGCCGGGCGGGCACTTTCATGCTGCCGGCGTCCCGCAGCGGCGTGTTCAGATAGCGCCCCAGCGCTGCTTCCACGCGCTCGTGCCCGCCCTTCCTGAAGCTGCGGATCAGCAGGCTGGTTTCCGCATTTCTGTATTTCAAAATCGTGCGGACCAACGCTTCCCTGTCCAAGGATCCGGTGAGTCCTTCGACCAGCTTTTCCTTATGGCAAATGTTTCTTAATTGCAGCGTCGTCATATCCGACAGCTCGCTCCTGGTGTAGGTGGCCTTATGGCGTTCCGCCTGTTCGCCGCCCATGCCCTTGGGCGAATTCAACTTGTATGTATAGGCCTTCATGCAGCCCCCATCCTCCCATCAATAAATCGCGATGCGGTCGATCCGCATCGTTTCCTCGACATCGACGATGCCGAAATGATCTTCCCAGTACGTTTGCGTATGAAAGCGGACGGGGAGAAATATCGTCTTGATCAGCTCCAGCTTGGCGCGTGCCCGATCGCTTTCCGCCTGGCCGACATAAAACAGCAGCTCATCCTTGTCCTCGCAATTGGCGTAAATGGTGGAACGGCTGAACAGCTTGCGCATCGTGTCTTTCAGCAGATACACGGCCTCGCCCGTCTCGTACAGGCTGAGAATATTGCTTGCTACAACCTCCTGCTCCTCCGGGCTCAGCAGCTTCATCTTGTCCCGCACATCCTGCCCGAATATGCCTGCCTCCAGATCCCGCCGCACAAAACGGATATAGAACTCGCGCTTGTTCATTCCCTGCCGCAAATCCATATCTGTCAAAAAATGCATCAGGATATCGAACAGCGCATGCCGCAGCTCCGGATCCTCCTGATTGTTGATGTCGAACAAATCCTTGAATATTTCAAAAAAGCGGTAATACGGGTTCAATTCAACCTGTCTGTCGACAACCCCGGCATTCAGCGCTTCAGGACTAAGCTCCATGTAAGGGGAGTAAGTGCGGGCCGGGGCAAAATAAAGCTCCCGCTTCGCGATCCCCGATTTTTCCGCCTTGATGACCAAATCCCAAACGTAGTTCAAACCCATTCCCCTTCGCATTTGTATTCGGGAAAATACATCTGTACTTCCGATACCAGGAAACTCATCAAATCCTGCAGGATAAAGCTTTCCTCGCCGCGCCTGCAAAAACGGAGCCGCATCGCTTTCTTGTCGTTCTCCGTCCTGACTTGATCGCTGATGAACGGGTTCATGCCGTAAGTCGCTTCCTTGCCGTCCGCCTTGTCCACGATCTCCACCTGCTCCAGTTCCAGCGATTCGCAAGCTTCGAAGGAATGGACGATGCGGATAATCTCGCCTTTGGCCCGGACGGTCTGCGCCTGTTTGCGGGCGAATCCGCCTGTAAAGCTGTCTTTTCGCTTATTGGAGACAAGCCCATAAGGAAGTCTGCCGATTCGGGACGGAACGGGCTGCGTAATTTTGAACACGTTCCAGATGCCCGATTTCTCCTGCGGCGAGACGACGGTCAGCTCCTCCGGCATGCGCTTGATATAGCGGATTAGCTCCTCGTCGCCGTCGACCAAATAACCGTGCTCCGCTCCCGTTTTGCGAAGAGACAGCACATGCTCGAAGTTCACCCGGTCCACCGCCGGAATCGGGAATCCGACATTTTTGAACGAGAGCCGCTCTATGTTCCACATCGGAACCATATCCAGCTTTTTGCAAGCCTCGTACTCCTCCAAATGAACCCGGATTTCGACAATGTCCTCGTCCTCGCCGATCCCCTCCCCGCCGCCTGTCCACCACACATCGAAAAACTTGTGCGCGTACGGGTGGTTCACCGTTTTCCAGGGAACGTTATTTTTCTGAAAAACGCTGTACAGCTTTTCCAGCTCGCCGATATAGGCAAGGTTTTGCCTGAGGTGCGCTTCGATGGGATGGCTGCCGCGCGAAGTGACCAGCTCGCCCCGGAACGTGCTGCGCCCGTTCAGCAGCCCTCTGAGCGCCGTGTACTCGCACTGGAGAAATACCTTCATGAGCGCCGCTTCCCCATGCTCACGCTTTTCGGCCAGCAGCTTCCGAATATCGCTGACTTTCTTCTCCGCATCCTCCGCAATCATCGGATATAAAAACTCGTGGATCGGGTCCATTTCCTCCCTCGGCATCAAGGTCACGTAGACGTCATAGCTTTCCTCGCGCTCCTCTGCCTCCTTGAATACCCGCTCCTCCAGCTTGCGGTTCCATTCCTCCTGATACTCCACCAGGTTGAGAAAGATGCCCGTCATGACGCTCTTCAAAAGCTTGCGCTGTTCGAGATCCTCGATCCTGTTCAGCCTGTCCAGAACGATGTCCTTCATCATGGGTCACTTGCCTCCTCCCTCGTTTTTGCCCCCGCTTCCGGCCAAGCCGGCTTGAGCTGCGGGCGCAGCCTGCGCTTTGGCGCCTTCGGAAGCTCCCTCCGGCGCCGCTGCCTGAGCGGGCGGCGCAGCGGAAGGTGCCGTGGAAGGTGCTGCGGAAGGCGGCGGGTTCAGCTTTTCCTGGGCTTTCGTCATTTTCCGTTCGATGCCCAGCACCTTTTCCAGCATGCCGATCTCCTGGTAAATTTCCTGCGCCATGGCGTAAGAAGACAAGGACTGCTCGAAATCCTGGGCCGCATAGCTTTGGTCGCCCTTCTTTTCCAGCTTGTCGGCGTCCAATTGCCGCTTCTCTTTCTGAATCCCCGCCATTTTGGCGTCCGAGGCTTCGATTTTGCCGGCCAGCTCCTTTTCGCCGCCGGCGAACGAAGCCGCTGCCGCTTCTTTCTTCGCCTTGGCGTACAGCTCCTTGGCGCCTTCATAGTCCTGCGCCTGGAACTTCTCGTCCCCCTGCTTCATCAGGTCGGCGACTTGCAGGTACGAACGATTCCTGCTTATTTTGGCCTCCAGATCCTTGATGTCGTAATCTTCCTGCGAGCGCGCATCCTTCAGCGCCTTCTCGTAACTGGCCAGCGCCTTGGCGTAGTCGCCGTCCTTGAAAGAGGCGTCCCCGTCGACGACTAGCTGCGCCGTTCTCTGCTTCCGGGTCAGCAGCTGCTTATGCAAGGTGTCCTCCACCTTGATGGCCGCGTTCCGCCCCTCGCTGTATTCCTTGACCGCATTCGGGTAATTGCCATCCTGCACGGCAGTGTCGCCGTTCTTCTCATGCTCGAAAATAGCGGCCGCCGCCTCCGCTTTCGCTTTTACGGCGCGCGCTTTATAATAAAGGGCCCCTCCCCCCAGCAAAATGAGGGGAATCAGCACCATTGCAATCGTTTTTACGAGTTTCCATCTGTTTTTGGGCGGCTCCTGGTATACCTTGTCCGCATACACGGCGGCTGCGGTATAGTTCGGAACGACTCCGGACTGCCTGCTCAGCAGAACATCCTCCAGCGTATCGACCAAATCCTGCGGCTCTTTTGCCTCTTCTACGGCATCGAGCATCTCCGCTCCGTTCACGCCTTCCCATACCCCTGAGGTGCACAGCAGCAGCACATCTCCGTCGGACAGCGCGGACTTGCGGGATACGGCCGGCCGGAATTCTCCGCGCTTGCCCAAATACCACAGCAAATTGTGCCTTTCCTCATGCCGTTCCATGACGTCCTGCGAAATTTGCTCCGCATTCGCCATCGTTTGCGTCAAGCTCTGATCCTTGCTTCTTTCCAGCAATCTTCCGTTGCGAAAATGATAGATCCGCGTATTTCCGGCGGTCGCCCAGATCATCTTCGTGTAATTCGCGACGACTACGGTCAGGCTCGCCTTGCGCCGGACTCTGTGGCTTTCCGTTTGCAGCAGCAGGTGCGCTTCGCGCAAATAGCCGCGTACCGCTCTCCGGGAGAGCCTGGGCCTCTGCATGAAATTGCCGAGCACGCATTTCACCGCCATTTCGGCGCTTTCCGCCTCTGTATCCGTATCCAGCCCTTGGGCGATGACCCAACAAGCAAGTTCGTCATACTCCGTAAAAGCAAAATATCCCTTATTACGAACAAATGTTCCTGATTCTGACAAAAAGCTCGTCTTGAAATTGCTGTTATCCTTTCTCATCGCTGCCTCCCCCTGCTATGACCAACCCTTTTCCAGGAGCACTACCGTCGCATTGTCTTGATGCTTAAGCTCTTTGCGTTCAATGGCTTCAATAATGACCTCGGCAGCGTCATAAGCGGTCAGCGGCTCAGACAAAATATACTCCAGTTCGACTTCCGTGAGCGTATTCGTCACGCCGTCGCTGCACAGCAGCACGCGGTCTTTCTTGTGCAGCCGGATGGGCTCTGCGCCGATCTCTATATTTTTGAAACCTTCATAGCCCAAATAATTGACCAGCTGATGCTTGACCGGACTGTTCAACGCTTCTTCCTTCGTAATTTCGCCGGATACGTATCGTTCCTCCAGCACCGTTTCCAAAATATGCTTATGGTTGACATCGATGAATTCGCCGTTGCGATAAATTTTGATCAGGCTGTCTCCTACCGCTCCCCAATACAGCAAGCCGTCGGCTATAAGGACCGCCGCCAGCGTCGTCCCGCCCTGCGCGCCTTTGAAGCTGTGCATAATTTCCGTATTGCTGATCCGGGCCGCTCTTGTAAAATAGCCGGGAACATCCTCCAGACTCTCCAGCTTCAAAAACTCCTTGACGAAGGTCGTCACCGCCTTGGTGCTGGCCGCCCTGCCCCCGGACAACCCGCTGATCCCGTCGGCAAGCACGGCGATAGTTCCGTGGGTATTGGAAATCGTCGCAAAATAGTCGTCCTGCTCAGCACGCCGGCCGATCGTCTGCGCATTGCCGATGGACATAAACGGCGTTTGCTTCGCACGCGTGAGACATTCCCTGATGACCAGCAGGACGAACAAAACGAACGCGAAAGCGAGCACAATTCGGTAAGGCAGCAAATCGGGTCGCACCAGCACGCTCATCCTTCCCTCCCCGCATCGCTATCCCATTCGAAATGAACGCCGCATAACGGGATGAACAAAAACTTGCTTTTCCCAAGCTGAACGACATCGTACGCCGTCATTTCCACGGGCGAATATACCGCTTCGTTGTTATGATAAGCCAATCCCGAGGCGTCGCCGGGCAGCAGATAGAAATTTCTTTTCTTCGGATCGTAGACGATTACCGCATGGTTCCGGCGGGAAATCGTGTTGTCTCCGATAATGCGGATATGCATGTCTTCCGAGCGCCCGATAAAATTTTTCTCCGCCATAATCCGGTAATCCTGGCCGAGCTGCGGCCCTTCGATGCATACAAGCCAGCCGGTGACGGGCTCCACACCGCCCGTTTCGCCCAAATACGGCATCGTTTTATCGTCTTCCTGCGCTCTCGCCGATCTCGCGCCGTCCGCCCTCGGGGCAGGTTCCACCGCCAGGCTGCAATAGGGGCATACGCTGCCGTGTTTTCTCGTACTGAACATGTGCCCGTTGGCGCACCTTGTCAAACTCATTGTATCCATTCCCCCGTATTCGTCTTCTTAAAAAAGCCCGGCTTACTTCACCAGCAGCCTCGTATTGGCGATGTAAATCGTATCTCCCGACTCCACTTTATACGGCTGCTCGTCCGTCAGCGCCTGTTTGCCGGCCGATCCTTTCTTTTTGATCCCGACCCCGTTGCGCGAATCCAGATCTTCCAAATACCAGGACCCGGAGGCGTAATTGAGAACAGCGTGCTGCTTGCTGATCAAAGCTGCGTATTCCGCATCGGCCAAATCGATTTCAACCTCCTGCTGGCCCGAGCTTTTGCCGATCAACAAGGACGTTTCCCCCTGGATGAACCATTCCTTGATTTTTTCGCCGTCGTCGCCCAGCAAAGTCAGCTTGGCAATGCCGGTTCCCGCCGATTCTTTGCGGTACGCGCCCGGCGTTGGCGGCTTCCTGTAAGCCTTGATCCCGTACAGGATGGCGCAGACGACGGCTGCGCCTCCGACGACGTATTTCAAAGCAAGGAGCGGATTCCATATGTATGTATACATCAAAGCCGCAATCGCGGTCAGGGCGATCATCCAATCGATTGCGGCGACCCAGCCGGATTTGCCTGTGCTCGGCTGCGGGGTCCCGGTAGCATCTTTCATTTTCATTACCCCCGTTGCGTCTTCCTCCGGTATTATTTTTTCTTGATGCCAAAATAGGCATCGAACATGGCGCTCGTATCGACGGGATTTTTCCCGCCTTTCGGCTTCAGGCCGGCTTCCCCTTCTTTCGGGTGAAAGCCGAAAAATCGCGAGAACTGCTTGTCCAGCCCGCTCATGTCGAACTGCTGCCGGCCGCTCTGCGCGCGCTCCCCGGAAGCGGCGTTTCCACCTGCTGGCGCTTCCTTCCTCGCGTTCAATCGGGCGTCGTACGCCGCTCTCGCCGAAGCGTCGGACAGCGTGTTGTACGCTTCATTCACCTGCTTGAACAGCTTCTCCGATTCCTTGCTGCCGGCATTGGCGTCGGGATGGTGCTTCTTCGCCAGACGCTTGTACGCCTTCTTGATTTCGTCCGCTGAAGCTTGACGCGAAACACCCAGCAGCTCGTAATAATCGCTCATCTTATTCATCCTTGCAACCAGAATAATTGCAAAAAATAGGTAAGGGGCTGCCGCCCCTTAACCTACTTTTCTTTCGCATATGGCTTATGCCGCTTAAACGGCATACCCGCCTTCAACCGTCGTGAATTCCGTTTTATCTTTCTTCTGCTTGATGAAAATGGTGAATTCGCCGACGCCTTCGGTATCTCCGAAACGCTCGCTGTAATCCACAACGAATGCGTTAGGGAAATAAATTTTGCGAATTACCTGATCGGCTGCAATCACTTCGAGGGTCACTTTTCTGTAGCAATCGGCTTTTTCCGCCGGTACGAGCGACCACAGAGCCAGCTTCATCGTGTCGTCAGCGCTGTCGCCGTCCGTTGCCGTAATGATTTTGCCCGAAATTTTCAGAAAAGCTCCTACATCCGTCGATCTTGCGTTGGAATCGTCCGGTGTATCCGTTTCATACTTGACGGTTTGGATATTGTCCAATCCCAGCTCGATTGTTTCTGCGCCTTCCACTTTAAGTTTGAATCCCATTGAAAAATCCTCCTTAAAAATAAATGTGTGCTCCGAAAGCGGGGTCCGCTTGCGGAATATATGCTGAAGGTTCAGTTTGTGAAAACTTCCCCTTAACACCTGTATGAATGCGGCTATCCGGCTCATTAGGCTTTAACGGGGGTCGTCCCTTTGGTAATCATGACCTCCAGGTTTTTCACGTTGCCGTTATACACGAGATCGATGTGACACAAGTTGCTCTTGTCGTCGATGATGTAGCTCATGTCGTCCCCGTCATGGATAATCGAATTCACGAAGCCTCGTGTGCCCAGCCACCTGCTCTTCTGGCTGTTCGGATTGTTGCTGAAAAACTTGACGATGTTGTCATGCTTGAAGTCCCCGGTCTGGAACCGCAAAATGCGCTCAATGTACGTGCTGACCAGCGTCTTGTACAGGGAGTCGAAGCCGTCTTCCGCCGAAGCAAGGCTTCTCGCCTTGTAGACGGTAATCCGCTTGATGTCTTTGCCCTGCAGCTGCGCGTTCTCGGAGGAAAATACGAAGCCGAAGTTTTTCCTGTTGATCGAATCCTTGATGTTGTTCGTAAAACCGGAAATTTCCTTCGCCATCGTCGTTATCGCTCTGAGACTGTTCTCTCCGGCTTCGATATCGAAGCGGACGCCCGGGAATTCCTTGCTCACGTTCTTGAACGCTTCGCGCAAGTATTCAGGGCACTGATAGGCCGCCACAATGCCGGCGCCTACATAAGCCGCACCGACATAGACTCCTTCGATCCACAGCTTGAGGACATCTTCCTTCTCCTTCGACAGCTTGACGCCCTCTTCGGTTTGCAGCATTTTGCTGTCTATGATTACGCCGGACTTATCCTTCGGTATAATCGTGAAGTTAGGCACGCACGGGACGGCAAACTCGCTGTAGTCTTTTCTGACCAGCACGCCGCATTTGTCGATATATTTATCGATGCCGGAAGTAGCCATGCTGTTGAACGTCGTTTCCTCGCCGGTTTCGAAGCTGAAGAAAACTTGCACTTTGTAATCTTTGATGACCTGCAGCAGCATGGACAAGGATTCCATCGTGTTGCCGTCCTGCTTGACCACCTTCTCGTTGCCCTTGAAGCGCTCTCTGCTGACCTTCGACGCCCCGGAGGACTCCAGCTGTACGGAAGGAACGATGCCGAACCAGATCGTATCGGAGAAATCGTTTTTCGAGTTGACCGTGTTCAGGTACGTTTCCAGCCTTGGAATGTTGCTGCTTTTTACGATCATGTCCAGCTTCGTGTTGGTAATGAGCAGCGACGGCTGCATGCCTTTGTTTTTGGTCGAATACTGGTCGAAGAACATTTTCACGCCCAATATTTTTTCCACCAGCGGCTTGACCGTTTTGACAAATTCGTCTTTAGCGTTTTTGTAAAATTCAAGATAGGTGTTGTAGTTCTGAACTTCCGTCTCGACATCGATCTGGCTTTGCACCGCAGGGAGCGGGCAGAAGGTCCGGACCACAAGATCCTTCACGTAAGAAGAAGGGGTGTCGGACACCGAGTCGTAATCGTCCTCAAACACGCCGATCAGCCCGTTTCCGCTGTTTTCGTCCATAACCATCAGCTGCATGTTGTCGCTTTTGGGCGCTTCGATAATTTTCAGTTCCCCGGTTTCCCCGATCATCAACTGGCCGATTTGAATGACTTCGGACTGATTCTCCTCCTGCGCGCTTCCAAGGAGCAGCCTTGTCTTGATGTCCTCGATCGCAAGCGGAAGCATCGCCATCACGTTGTTGTAATTTTTGCTCGCATCCTCGAACATGATGTTCAGCTTGTCGCCGAAATCGAGCTTTTTCGGATCGCCGTCATCCAATTTGTCGTACAAATCATACATGTAATGTATCTCTTTGCGCACCTGACGGATATCGTCCATCACTTTCTTCGGCGAAATCATATCAAGCAAGTTTTCAAATTTGAAATCCACATTGGTAATTCCCTGACTTCTTTTCGTGTCGATCAAGGTGAACAGCATTTTCAGAAAATCGTTCGTTTGGTCGATCTTGATTTCAGAGACACTGTCATCGGAAATGCCTTCCGGCTTTTTCAGCGTATACATGACCTTCTGATTGGCCGCATTAAAAAACGAATACACGCTGGGTGAAAATTTGTCCAAAAACTCGTCAAAGCTTTTGACAAGCAGATGCTGGTTGATCTCCTTGATCTTGTCGTCGCTCAGGCTGTCGATGCCCCGAACGTCCCCGACTATGGTCATGAGATCCAGCTTTTCCGGATTCATTTCCTCAAACAACATAGTTCGATTGGTCTGATTAATAATGTCCATTCTGATGTGTCAGCTATAACCATTCTCCCGGCAGCAGTGGCCTGCGAATCTTACAGCCTACTCCTTTCCAAATCGTTGTGGGAATAAGTCCTAGTCTTGGATTCATCATAGGCGATGTTGTTTTAATTTGTCAACATTGGAAAAATTAATGTATAATTTGTCGAATCCAGGACTTTTTCCCCATTATTATTTATTACCCATATGCTATATTCTGTAATAATATGTCCCTAGTGTTCCATATATTACCTTAACATGCTAAGTAATTCTGTGTATAATTTAACATTTTTGACGGCACTTGTTGGCAAAATGCCCAAAACCCTTGCGTGGAAAGGGTTTACTCATTTTAAATTTTTTGTTACAAAGAGGTGAACGAATGCTCGCTGCAAACAAAATCATCAAGATATGCCGGAAGGCGTGCTTCTTTGTATCCATCGCCGTCTTCTCGGCTCTGTCCGTCTGCCCGCCAGCCGGGACCGCCCTCGCCCAAAGCGATCCCGATGCGGATTTGGCGGCGATGTTCGTCATGGATACCAGCTATTCGATGAACGCTACCGATTCTGACCGCATCGCCGCCGAAGTCATTAAAATGTTTATGGATATGAGCGAAACCGAACGCACCCGCATCGGGTTTCTGGCTTACAATCATAAGGTTGTCGCCGAGCAGGCGCTGACTTTGCTTTCGACCGAGGAGCAAAAGACACAGCTGAAGAAAAAAATCGAGGCGCTGAAATTTTCCGGTTACACCGATCTCGGCTTGGGGCTCAGCAGGGGGGAGGAGCTTTTGACAAGCGGCAAAAATGGCTCCGCCCAGCCGTTTATGATTTTGCTGTCCGACGGAGGCACGGACTTTGGTCCTATATCCACAGGAAGAAGCGTGGAAGATTCCAATAGGGATGTGGAACGGGTCATCGAAAAGGCCCAGTCCGCAGGCTTCCCCATCTATACGATCGGCTTGAATCGCGACGGCTCGGTCAATGCGCCCCAGCTTGAGACGATTGCCGCCAAGACCGGCGGGGCCTCGTACATCACGGAAAGCGCCGCCGATCTGCCGGAAATTTTCAACAAAATTTTTGCCAAACAGATCCGTTCCGTGCTTGTCCCCGTCGCTGCCGTGACGGCAACCGGGGAGCTGCAGGAAGTGAGCGTCAGCATTCCGAACTCAAGCGTTAACGAGACGAACATCATTTTGCTTTCCGAGCATCCGATTGCGGAAACACAGCTGTACGCCAACGCGAACCGCATTCGTTTTTACAAATCCGCCAAATATTCGCTGATGAAAATGCCGCAGCCGCAAAAAGGCAGCTATCTGTTGAAGTTCAAGGGCAGTCCCGGCGATCTTGTGAAAATCAGCCTGCTGAATAATTACAGCCTGCAAGCCGGGGTGGACGTTCCGCAAGCCGTCAAAGGCATTCCGGCCGCCTTCTCGTCTTTTCTGAAGCGAACGGCCGGCGACGGTTCGAAGCTGGCGGATGCCGATGTCTATCAAGCTGTCAAATCCGAGCTGGTCGTCAAAGATTTGAGCACCGGGCAGGAAGAAAAAATCCCGATGAATCTGCAGGGCAACGGCTTCGCCGCCGATGCGACGTTCCGCCACTCCGGGAAATATCAGACCCGCGTTCTGCTCAGCGGACAGGACTTTTACCGGGAAACCGGGGTCAGCGAGCTGGAATTAACCAATACGCCTCCGGTGGCAACAGGGGACGGAACGGTTACGTTAACCAAGGAAAATGGCGCTGCAAAATTGAATCTTTCGAACTATTTCAAAGATGCCAATATGGATGAGTTGACCTATATCATCGATTCGGGAAGCACCGGCAAATCGGCCGCCTTCGCTTTGGAAAACAACGGCACCTTGGCCGTCACTCCTTTGCAAACCGGGACATCCACGGTAACGATTACCGCCAAAGATCCGGAGGGAGGCGCCGTCACTTCCGTCTTGAGCATCACTGTTCACTCCGTGTGGACCCGCTATTACATCGCCGGTGGAATCGCGCTTGCGGCCCTTCTGGCCGGCCTGCTGGTCTATCTGCTGCTTCGGCCGAAGCCCAAATTCGCCGGGCGAATTGAGGGCTATTTCCTCCATACGGCGAGCGGCAACGATATTCCCGTCAAATACTGGCCCTTGTCCTCATTCGAAAAGCAGCGGACGATCCGGCTCAGCGAGCTGTTCAGCAGCCTCGATATGAATGAGCCGCTGCCGGAATCGGAGCGTATCTTCATCGAACCCGGCAAGAACGGCACTCTCCTGTTCAAGCACAACACCCGCTGCACAGTGGAAAAAGGCAGGACACCGATCGCCAAAAATAAAAAAGAAACGATCCGTTACAACGACAAAGTCTACATTACCTTCGAGGACCGGCTCACGGAAATCGAGCTGCGCTACAAAGAAATAAAAACCAACGCCCTGTCATAAACGGGGGTTGGTTTTTTGGCGTTCTTTTCGTTTCAAGCGAAAATATTCGAGATACAGCGCTGCCTTGAGCAGCTTGATGGAAGGGCATCTTTTGCGGGCATGCACGGCAAGCCCCCACATCACGATCGCCGAAGACAACGGGTTCACTTCCCGGTTCACCCGCCTGACCGGCTCGATCCGGTCTTCCACTAACCGGCGGGATACGTCCAGGGGGACATTTCCGGTCATCACATAGTAGAGAAGCGACGCAAAACTGAACGTATCCGAGTATTTGCCCTGCCTGGCTTTCTCCGAATACAGCTCAAGAGCGGAAAATCCGGATGAGGTCACAATCGGATGACCGGAACGCCGATCGCCGTACACGGCTGAACCGAAATCCAGCAGCAGCGGCCTGCCGTCGTCCGTCACGATAATATTGCCCGGCTTGAGATCCCGGTGAATGACGCCGGCCGCATGAACGGCTTCGACGGCAGCGGCCAGCGGCAGCAGCGTTTTGTATATGGCGTCGGCTGCATACAACATTTTACCGTCTTTTAATCGGCGACCTAGAGTTTGCCCCCGGCAGAATTCCGTCACGAGATACATCGTTCCGTTCTCTTCGAACATGTCGGCAAAACCGACAATGTTCGGATGGCGCAGCTGCTGCAGAATGTGCCCCTCTCTTTGAAAAGCTTCCAGCAGCGCGCTCCATTTCGCCCGCAGCGACGGCTTTCGGCATACGGCTGTTTTGCCGTCGATATCCCGCAGTGCCAGCGGCTTCGGAAAAAACTCTTTGATCGCAAGCTCCTGCCCGCTTGCGGCATGATGAGCCAAATAAACAATCGTCAGCTCGCTGGAAGCTATGAGGCTGCCGATTTTGTAAGTATTGTTTAAAAGAGTATCCGGCCGAAGGCACTGGCCGTCGGCCGATTCGGTCACTGGCTGCATCAAGCTTGCTCCTCCGTTTCCGATTTCGACGAATGCAATAGAAAAATAGCTCCGACGGAAGAGTCCTAGAACGGCAACTCCGCATCCGCGACGAGCGGCTGCCCGGGTTCGGCCTTTCGCTGAGGCTTCGGTTTTGCTGCAGCGTTTACTGCAGACGCGACCATCGGCGTCTTTCTGCCAAATTTTTTCTCATAAAGCTCTCTCACCCATTCGCGTACGGGCGCTTTCCACATCTGTGTCTTGGACGGTATGTTTTTTATCAAGCTTTTGGGGTTCAGGCCCAGTTCCTTGGCCATCTGAATTTCTATACTGCTTAATCCGCACCGTTTCTTCGCATCCGCCCATAAGGCGTCTTTTGCCGCTTTGTTCATTGTGTTGTATCTCCTTTGTTGCTTATATAGTCTGACGCCAGCACGGGTGAACCTTTGCGCCGTTTCACGAAGAATATCTCGCTATCTTACCGATATTCCCCTAACTTTAACATAATTACAAAAAATTCGAATCTAGGCTAGAAAAACGGTTTTGGAATCAGACAGGAGTTTCAAAATACGTAGTGTTACGGTTAAATAATACCGAATGCTCACGCTCAAGAACGCGCCGTCGAGTTTCAATACACGTAGTGTTACGGTTAAATGCTGCTGGCGAAGCACACGAAAAACAAGCTCAAGTAGTTTCAATACACCTAGTGTTACGGTTAAATTGAAGCGGAAACCTGGATGATGGGGGGCATGTATCGTTTCAATACACCTAGTGTTACGGTTAAATGCTAATAAAATCAAGCTTTTTCAAATCATCCATAGCAAAATTCTACTACAGCCATAAGGATTTATCAATTTTTTCCCAACCGGAGATAGGGTTGGAGAATTTTACAGCTGAATCGCCCCCTAAGCCTTACGGCTCTAAGGCTCGCGCCATATATCGCGCTATTGCCGTTGGGAAAAAAGCTACAGCAGCATGGATTCCTGATTAATCGAAGACATAATCACTCGTCATTTTAAACAAAGCTACGAAATCAACGCTCTTATCGATTACCTTTTTCAGATCGTCTTTGAGCTTGATCAAATTAGATGGCGTGATCTCGCCGCGAAAGACCGACTTCTGAAAC
The DNA here is from genome assembly GCF_057749925.1 of Paenibacillus sp. sgz302191. Lineage (NCBI taxonomy): Bacteria > Bacillati > Bacillota > Bacilli > Caryophanales > Paenibacillaceae > Paenibacillus > Paenibacillus sp. sgz302191. The sequence continues at coordinate 108,830 of NZ_JBYLHY010000023.1, read as the reverse complement.
GGGACCAGGTATTGTTTGCATATTTTATATACTTTTCCTACACGTTTTTCCCCGATATTATACACCAAAATCACGTAGTTGTAATTTTTCCCTTTTGGCGCAATGACCAACTCACTTCCGCTCTTTTTGTAAGCGTCAAATCCCGCACACCTAGATAAAAGACGGGATTCATGAGATCATATGCGCAGCTCGACCCCGGCCGCTAAACTAACTGGCAGGATAAAGGTAAAAGACTGAGAATATTAACACTAAATTTTCAAGAGTTTCGGGTTAAATTCCCCCCCAAAAAGCAACGAATGGTGTCGATCGCTAAATTTCTTTATCAAGCACATGCTGCGATTTTTTAATTGTAAAACCAATTCGATTATAGAATTGGACGGCATCTGATCTAGTCTGATTGGTACGCACTCTAATTTTTGTGAATCCGGATTCTACTGCCCATTGCTCACATGCTTGTACTAATTGTTTGCCAATCCCATTTCCTCGATAGATACTGTCGACTACAAGTCCAACTATCTCAACAAATGGTGACGATTCGATTAAGAAACGTACATTAGCATGAATCCATCCGAACAAAACGTGGTTTGATTCCATCACATAAACAATATGATCGTTGTGGTTAGAGATATATTGGAGTCTCTCATTAAGTTGGGAGACATCCACTGGATAGCCCAATTGGCTTGAAAGTCTAGCGATCTCTTGGGAATCACTCAGAAACGCTTTTCTAATCAAAATAACAACACCCTCTCGATGAAAGATATCAGATTGAATTTTAGCATAGATGTGATATTTATGGTTGGGGAGAACAGTGCCACAATTGAGAAACGATAGTTCAATCTGCTGAAGGCAATCCCAAAAAAGAGTTCCATTTAAAATTTTCACAAATTTCAGACTATTTGAGCAAGGCTATTAGGGTTTCAATACACATAGTGTTACGGTTAAATAACACGACGACAACGACCCCGGTCAACTTTTCGATGTTTCAATACACCTAGTGTTACGGTTAAATTGATCCAGAGGGAAATATTATCTATCGTTATGGTCAGTTTCAATACACCTAGTGTTACGGTTAAATCTAGTACGATCACGCTCAACTGGACTTCTGTAGGGAGTTTCAATACACCTAGTGTTACGGTTAAATGCGCAAACAAGAACGGCGATCTTCTGGACGTTTTGAAGTTTCAATACACCTAGTGTTACGGTTAAATGCTAATAAAACCAAGCTTTTTCAAATCATCCATAGCCGAATTCTACTACAGCCATAAGGATTTATCAATTTTTTCCCAACCGGAGATAGGGTTGGAGAAGTTTACAGCTGAATCGCCCCCTAAGCCTTACGGCTCTAAGGTTCGCGCCATAAATCGCTCCATTGCCGGGGGAAAAAAGCTACAGTAGCATGGATTCCTGATTATGAAGACGGACTCCGATAACTTCTTCGTCGAAGACATAATCACCCGTCATTTTAAACAAAGCTACAAAATCAACGCTCTTATCGATTACCTTTTTCAGATCATCCTTGAGCTTGATCAAATTAGATGGTGTGATCTCACCGCGAAAGACCGACTTTTGAAACGGGACCAGATATTGCTTGCATATTTTGTACACTTTTCCTACACGTTTTTCCCCGATATCATACACCAAAATCACGTAGTTGTAATTTTTCCCTTTTGGCACAATGACCAACTCACTTCCGCTCTTTTTCCAGAAAGGCGTTCCTCCAGCGCCGTTATAAACACATCGCGGCCTGCTTCATTTAGCAGACAATAATTATATTTCTTGTCAAAATGCTTGCTGATTTGAATTTTACGGTTATTGACGACTTCAAAAATGGTGCGGAATACGATCAGTGGCTTGAACGGCTCGGCCAGATCGAGACTCAATGAAAACCTGCGGTCACTCGGCTCGTGCAGGAAGCTGATCGATTGATCTAAATGGGTATGATAGATTTGCGAAACGGTTTTTGTATACAAGATCATATTGCCAAAACTGATAAGCGCGTTCAATGGATTGTCCGGCGGGCGCTTCACTCTGCGGTTCATTACAAAATCTTCGGTAAAATCGAAGCAAATGTTTCATAAAGACCCCTCCTCAGCCGCATAAGCGCTGTGGTCGAACTTTTTAGCCCCTGTCATCTTATCTTCGATCATAAACCGTTCACCGTAAGGCACATAATACAGGCTTCCAATTCGCTCGCTGTACACCCCAGGTTCCCCTTGCCTACCCTTGCGCTCCGGTCCGTAGCTGTAGATAAAATAAGCCATTTTCTCCCGCGTTTGCGAGAGCCTGACTACACGTTCGGCATAGTCCAATTCCTTGTCAGCCATGAGATGCTTGAACTTTTCCCAGACCTGCTCGCCGTTCAGCGTCACAAGCTGGCCCGATTCATTCGTATAAACGATTTCATGGTCAATGAAAAGCGTATAGGTTTTATCGGTAATAAGTTTCATACGCTGTTCAATATCCGGATAATCCAGCTTTTGTACAGAGGCGAGGAGATTCGACCAATGCTTCAAGTTGCCTTGGGCACGCTGTTCGTTCAACCTGTTCATGCACAGGCGGTAAAAGCCGCTAAAATCCTTATTGAGCAGCATCTGTTGGTAATCACTCGAACGCAGGTCCAGCTCCGTGCGCCAATCGTCACGGTACACTTGTCCAGCCTCAAACATATTGAAAAAGTAAGCATGGCAATCCGTCCGCAAGCAAGATCGATTAATCCGTCCGAGAAATTGTTCCTCGCTGTCGAGTATCGAAATATCTTTGAACCCGACATCCATATCGATATCGACACCCGCTTCGATGACTTGTGTGGCGACCACGACCACATCGGGCAAAATAAATTCCCCGGCCGCATCCTTGCCCAATTTACTCAGAACCTGCTTCCGCAGCAGGTTGCTGTCGTCTCCCGTCAGTTCGAAAACAGGCGTGTCCCGCCCCCATTCACTCAGCCTATTATAGAAACTCCGCGCCGTTTTCTTGGTAATGAATTCGATCAGCAAGCGCGTCGGCTTCCCACGGGACTTCCGCTCATCCAGCACAGCCATCACTTCTTCAAGCAGCGTATCCTCGTCCATCTCTTTATGCTGCAGCAGCTCAAAATGCAGCTGCACCCGCTCGCGAAACAGCGGATGATGAAAATAAAGCTCACGCTCCGGCACCAGAGGGCAGGTCTTCGCAGCTCCGTCTTCCATCAATAGATCCAGCTGAGGCAGCGTCGCAGACATAATAATGATCCGAATATTCATCAGTTCGGCAAAAGCGTGCAGGAAATAGATGATTTCCTTCCAGATTTGGTTGCGGTAGCTTTGGATTTCATCGAGCACGATAACGCTGTTGCACAGATGTGTAAAAGCAAGATTCGACTCTCGCCCTATCCCGAACAAGTAATTGAAAAAGTTCACATGCGAGGTTAAGGTAAGCGGATATTGCAGCATTTGCCGCTGCATGAGTTCAACCCTGTAATCGAGCGGAATATCCGGCTCCTGCTCCCCATGCTCATTCGTCCGGGCCTTGTCGGCGTTCAGTTCACGCTCGGTCACAATCGGAGTTACCGAATTCACGACAGCCATGCGATAGCGCTCCTGCAAATCTGCGGGAAAAATCTGATCCAGCGTTTGCTTTATCTGCTCGATCAGCGTATTAAAAGGAAACACGTACACCAGCTTGTTGAGTCCAAGATCGCTATCCAGCAATTGCAGCGCCAGATTGAGCGACATGAACGTTTTCCCCGAGCCTGTAGGAGCCTCCAGACTGTAGATATATTCATTCCTGTACATCTTGAGCTGACGCTCGGTCTCCAGGAACAAGGATGCGCGCAGCCTATTGATTGGCGCGATATCTGCCGACCCGGGATCGCTGCGGTATGTCTGGACAGTATGATAATTAGCCGTCTGCCGATACTGCTCCAGCACGGGTCCAAGCGGGTAGTTTTGTCCGAAATAGCGAAACGGCAGTTCAACCCCGCTGTCATAAGCATGGGTGGCATAGAAGTCGCACGCCACCATCGTCGAGTACAGTAATTTGGTAATCACATAGAAAGGAAAGGGCGCATGCTTATCCATTAAGCGCTGCCCCCTTCGTTCGCTGATCTGATCATAAATTGGCCCGTTCGCCGTGTCGCCCGACGGGTTCAAAAGCTGCTCTTTGTACCTGTAATAATACAAATGGTCGGGATTGCGGACAAGCTGCTTGTGCAGCGTTTCGAGTTCTTCTTCAAAACGTGACAAACCGTCGCCATTCAGTTCTTCATTGCTGACCAAATAGGTATGATGCCGGGAAATGATATAAGCAAATACATACAGCACATGCCTTAGAAGCTTACGAACCGACCGGGTTCGCTTGTAGTCGCCGGCAAGCTCGATTTGCTCAATGTCAGGAAGATGAATATGCAGGTACAACAGGGCCGAGAGCAGCGCATGCTTCGAATCGCCGGACAGCATGCGCAGCTTCCCGATCCCCGGATTACGCATCCGCTTCATTTGGAACATCGGATTGAGCTTGCCGAGATCGTGCAAATAGATCGCCTGAGTGAACCATGTTTTGATCATTTCCTGAGCAGCAGGTTCAAGCGGCAAACCATCGATCCCCAACCGGTCGATTGCGCGTTCCACGGAAGTCGCCAAGCCATTCACTACATTTAGCTTCTCCATAAAAGCCAGCACCCGATTGGAATGGTCAAGAAGCGTTTCCGGAAGCGCCCCCGTTCCCTCCCTGGCCGTATGCGCCAGCAGCAGCGTCTCCGCCCCCTCTGCCAAATATGCGCGCAGTCCCATCGTTTGTCCCCCTGTCCCGCTCGTCGCCTATATAAAATAAATGATGCGATCCCCATCGCAAAATAGGTTCATCAGATCGCTTTCGCACAAATCATCCGCATCCACTTCCTGATTCGTCAGCACAAGTGCTTCATAAACGTATCCGTTATTCGCCTCATTCAAACCGACGGGCATAAATTCTTTGAAGAAGCTGAGCCGCTGCCCCGGCTTAGACTCTCCTTCCGCATCATAGCGGATATGCTCGGCGCGATGGAGCGAATCTATGAACCGGGGCCGGGTCGCCCCAATCATCTCGACAATCGCCGGCTCCCCGATCGATGCCGGATGATCGTTCTTGCCAAGATACGGCATATACACGCTTTGCAATCGCAGGAAGCTATCGGCCAGCCTATCGAAGATGCCGGAAGGCAATCCCTCGTCGTCACCCACATAGATGGTCCAATGCGGCTTTTCCAGCCATTGCTCCCGGACGTTCAGTACGCTGCCTTCTTCCTGGCTGGCATAGCCGACGGTATTGTTGAATATTTGAATCTTCTTGGCAAAATAACCGCGATCCCCATGCGGGACAATACCGATTCGGGCACGCCGAAATACCTCGTAAAACTCCGGAAACACCCTCAAAAGCTCCCCTTTCTTTCTGTTCGCAGACAACGTATAATTCTCGTCGTACTGCTCCATGTACCCGCCAAGCCCAAGCACTGCGCCTAACAGGCCAAACAAAGCGACTTTATGAATATGGCTGTAAGTAAAATAAGCATATACATTGACGTCCGGCTTTTTAAAAAATGCCGTCTCGCCTCTCAACTCAAATCGGAGCGCACGCATGGCATCCCCCTTAACGTTTAATTTCACATACCGCAGCACGCTGCCCTACAGCTCAGTCCTGCTGAACAGGTTGTAACGCCGCAGCCCCTCCGCATTCAGTCGAACCTCTGCAGCATAAGGATTCACATAAAGCTCGACACATTCAATCTGCTCCTGAATCGCAGCAAGCAGCGGGGAAATAGCGCTCAAATCGTATACGGTTCCGGGCAGCTCTCCCGCATGGCCGTCTTCTTTATAGACGCGAACATAAGAATCCAGGCTCGGTAAATACGTCCGGGCATTCTCTTTAAACACAATAAACAAACCAAACGCATTCTCACATCCGGCCTTACTATTCGTGTTCAGCGCCGTTGCCCCGGTTAGGGCGCCTTCTTTAAAAGCTTCGTACGCTTCCTCCGTATAACCTTCAAAACCGTCCATCCCCGGAAGTCCGATATATCCGTCATAGTGGGTCGGATTGACCGTGAGCGGATAAATGTAGTGCGCCTCGTTCACGGTTGTTTTTTTCCCGATCGTTGTGGCGTCTTTGTCTTCACTCTTCTCGTTGGAATTGCGGAAAGGCGAGAGAATATCCTGCACCTCGACGTTCGAATACGCATATTTATTAAAGCCCTGCCCGATCTGCACGGCTCCGGTCAAGCCCAGATTTTGCCCTTCAATCGCAAACGTCGCTCCGAAATTCATCACATCGATGCAAGAGAACAAACGCTTCAACACAGTCGTCGAATCCTTGGACACCTCTTCATTGAACAAATGCTGGTAGCGCTCTTTTAAATCGCGGGGCTGCATTTTCTCGCCCTCTTTACCCTTGCCCAGTTTGTACGAACGAATATACAGCACCTGCTCCCCCTGCTCCTGCCACAGCCGTTTGATACTGTACTTCAAAGCCTTATCGCTGCCAAAAATAATTCCATCGCTCGTAGTCTTGGGAAGCCCTGTAAAATCCGCATTCCAATTCGCCATCCTGCTCACTATGCCTACCAATCCGATTACCCGTTTTGACCGTTTTGCCATCGAAATTTCACTCCTCTTCCTTTTTCTCGTACATCAAATTAACCGCAAAAAGCCCCGCCAACAGCAGCTCGCGCGCATCTTCTTCACTGTCCTGCTCCGTTTCATAGCCTATGATCATCGCAAAAGCCGCATTAAACTTCCGATAATCCAGCAAAATTTTATGCTTATACAGCATGTAAGCTTCTTTCAGCCTGTTTTTCAGCTGCCTGCTGGTTCTAGCCCGCAAGAACGGCTCATACATATTTCCTTTCTTTTCCTTCGCCTCGGATTGACTTATTAAATACCGGGCCAGCTGCCCCGCCAAAAAGTAAAATTCCCCGTCATTTGCACAGCTTGCCACCGGTTCGTCTGCGGTCAATTTCGCACGCAGGGAAGCTAGGATATGCGGGATACGATCCGCCATGCTTCCGCCTCCTTCATTTCTCAATATTTTATCAATGGATAATCGCAAATTCATAGCATCAGCCAGATTTGTCCAACGCACCGATTCCACATAAAGCAGCTGTTCTTCCAGCAAGCGCAGCGTTACTTTGGCAAACATTCCGCGCAGCGTCAACGTCGTGCCTTTTGCAAACCAATCGTGAAAAGCTTGCCGGCTTTGCAGGAACAGAGCGGCCATCACGCTGGTAAATTCTTTCGTTTTTACATCGGGCTCGTTAAATAAGAACTGTCCGTTCATCCGTCCGCGGAAAAAATAGCTGCTGATCGTTTGCTGCAAAAGCTCGGCATTTTGAATCGGCTCATAATATTTCGGAAACCATGCTTGTTCCTCGCTCTGCTCCTTGTCCTTCACCCGCAGTTCAAGAACATTCAGCCATTCTACCTCCACATCGACCCCGGCCGGAAAAGGAACATTTTCGAAGCTGTACAGTTCGTTGTAGCCGCCATCCATGTACACATGAAACGTACCTTCAAGCCGCGTTCGATTGCCCTGCATAAAACCGGATTCATAGCCAAGTTTGTTCACTCTGTACTTGCGATAAGCCAAAGCCAGCCACTCGGTGGCTTCCTTCGCCAGCAAAGCTTGCCCCAGCGGAACGCGGTCGGGTGCTTCTACACGCATCGTTTTATGCTCCAAAAAAGGCTTCTTGCTATTCATCGTCATATCATAGCCCGGAAGCCCCACAAGCTCGCCGGCTACAATTTGGTTGTAATCATTGCTGTTATATACTTTGGGAATGAGATACAGGTCGAATTCGTAAGCATAGACTTGCTCGCAGGAAGGGGATTCTGAGTTGAGAGGATCATCGAGGGTGAAAAATAGCTTAACGTAATTTTTGAATGTTAGTGTCCGGATAAAATCCGCTAGCGGCTCGGCATTGTGCTCGTACCATTGCGTTACTTGTTCCAGCCATCGGCTGCGGACAGGACTTTCCAAATAGTTCAGCGCCCCGGCGTAAACGGTATCCTGAAAAAAGCTTATAGGGTCTTTATCGTTGTCTTTGCCCGGAAACAGTTCGTTCCACTTTTGCCGAATAGGCTCTGCGCTCACGGCATTCAAATATCTTTCAATATTTTCCGACATGCTGAATTTGGCATCCTTCTTCTCTCCCAGAAACACATCCCGCTTGACGAAAAGAGCGAACGGATTATTGCTGTGCACCTGCTTTTTGCCGTCGACAGCTTTATTCATATCGACCAGAGAACTCAAGTAATCCCTTTGCTTGAACCAGTTCAGCAAATCCGCTTTGGACGGTTCTTCCTCTTTGGCGCGAATGATCAGATGATTGTGCTCGAACAACGCGGATTGCTCCGCCCAGCTCTGTTCCGGGTTCAACCGAACATAAAGCCCTTCCTTCAGCTTATAATTGTTCTGGATAATATCAGGGAATTCGCGTTTCGCCATAGCAAAAGACGCTGCCAAATCTTTGATCATGCCATTCACCTCCTTTGCGCTGGAACGATTATTTAGCCAGGCAAAATCCGGCTCCTACGGAGCTTGATTTTTCTCCAACTCCGCTGCCCAATACAATCTGCGCCAATTTCTGCGAGAATGGATCGTCATGTACGAACAACCGCAACTTATTGCCAAGCAGCTTGCGGTCTTTGTAACGCAATGCGATGGGCTTACGGTTCTCTTTTAGTATGCCTTGAATAAATGATTGAACAGCCTGCCCCTCCGCGTGAGGGTCAAGGCTTCTCAACTTCTTCTCGGCGTTCGCATGGAGCTGCTGCCTCAAAAGCTCGATGCTATTCTCCTGCAGCCAAGGTTTATGCGCGATGGTCACGATAACGGGGGTGATGCTGATCATTTCCGTAATGTGCGCCAAACGCTTCGAGCGCTGCTCGCTGCTGATCAACTGAAAGTAGGCGTTCTCACGGCATTGCTGCAAACAGTTTCTCATACGGTTGATCGTATCCCGCAGAGGGCTGCGTACCGTCAGAATATAAACCCGGCCCTGCCGGTAAACCCCATCTTTCTCAATAGGATACAAGCTGCTGAATGCGAGATGTTTGTAATCCCTGTCATAATGGGTTTGCTTGAAGCCGTCATCCGACAACTGCGCCTGATGAAGCCAATGTCCGATGTGCTCCTGTATGTCCAGGTGATGTGAGGATTGTTTTAAAAGAAGCGTGATTCTAAGCTCTTCATACATCTTGCTTCACCTCTGTTTCTATAATTACCTGTTGAGATTTACTGTAAAATACTGTATACTTCTGGTAATAACCTTAACACACGCTACGTTAGTGTATTGAAATAATTACATTAACGCGTACCACGCTATATTCAACCGTAACGCTTATGCGTATTGCCCCCCTTTGATCAGTTCCTTTTTATGGCATAAAATTACAATATCATACAATGGTAAGATATGTAAATATCAAATTAAATTAAAACGTAAAATATTCTCAGAAAATGAAAAAGCAGCCTCGCGGCTGCCTTCTAAATTTGTTTTTGTTAATTGGGTCAGAGAGATAACTGGCCTTTCGGTAAAGCTTGCTCGGTAAGTCACAGCCGGCAACAGCGCGCAGAAAACCTGTCAAGATGCGTCTTTCAGCTCCTTGATGCTCTTGCTTCGCAATATTGCTGCAAATTTACAGGAATTCCCCCCTATGAGTCGCAATACCTGTGTAATCGACACATGAGCCGTTCATGAAACGGCTTGGCTAAACCGAAAAAAGGCAACGATAACTTTTTACAAGAACGCTGTTTCAATGAGCTTAGTATTACGGTTAAATTGAACACATGACTACAAAACACGTAGTGTTACGGTTAAATGGTCAACCCGATTTCCTTTCAATCGTCGAAAAGCAAAGTTTCAATACACGTAGTGTTACGGTTAAATATATTCTGAAAAGCTCGCTCCATGCGCCGAATGCATAGTTTCAATACACGTAGTGTTACGGTTAAATCGAATCTTCGGCTTCTCAAATGTTTGGCGTGCCGATGTTTCAATACACGTAGTGTTACGGTTAAATGGTTCTTGCTATCCATGACGATCCGGTCCCCAGGCTGTTTCAATACACGTAGTGTTACGGTTAAATGAGGAAAATATGAACATTGAAAAACTCGTCAGCAATTGTTTCAATACACGTAGTGTTACGGTTAAATGCTAATAAAATCAAGCTTTCTTAAATCATCCACATCCAAATTCTACTACAGCCATAAGGATTTATCAATTTTTTCCCAACCGGAGATAGTATTAGAGAAATTTACAGCTGAATTGCCCCTAAGTCTTACGGCTCTAAGGCTCGCGCTATATATCGCGCCATTGCCGGTTGGGAAAAAAACTCCGATAATTTCTTCGTCAGAGACATAATCACCCGTAATTTTAAACAAAGCTACAAAACATCTTTGAGCTCGATCAAATTAGATGATGTAATCTCACCGCGAAAGACCGACTTCTTTTTCAGCGTCTCCCATTGGTTGCAATAAAGGGACCGTCTTACTGCGAAGACGATTCCCCTTGCTTCTCAGCATCGTTCTGAACGGGCTCTGCGGGCTTCCTGCGGAACAGCCTTTTCACCAAAGAACCTATGGCTCCGATAGCGATCAGGGCGACGAACCAGAACTTTTTGACCAAAACGAGGAGTACACCGATCAGACCCACTTTTTTCGCTACCGCAAGCCCGGCTCCGCCCAAAATGAGCCCGGTCAGGCCGTACTCCGCCACCTTATCTTTCGCAGCGTCGAAATCCTCGTACCGCTCCCCCGTTTTGATCGCCAGCTTCGGCAAAATTTGCTCGTTCAATATTTTTTTGTCCTCTTCCCGGTGCTGCGGGTCGGAGACGAGAACGGCCGAGATCGTGCCTTTTCGCGTCAGCAGGCGGACGTTGTAGTTGAGCAGCTCTTCTTTGTTGTCATCCTCAGCCAGCAAGGACCAGGTCAAATTGTGCGTCTTGGCATCGTAAAACGGCTCAATATCCCAACCTTTCACATAAATACGCTCGCCCGCCTGCCGCTCCTTGTTCGCTTCCTCGGTTCCTTCTTTATAGCTCTTCAAAATCGCTTTGGCGTCGATCTTCTCTTTTTCAGCATCCTTGATGTGGCCGGTTTCTTCATATCGGAAAATCACGGCCCACGTTTGCTTTTCATCCACCGGAAAAATGCTGCCAAGTTCATTGCCCGTCGGCGTTTCGTGATTTTCTTTTTTCATTTTGATCGTGTCCGCCGCATTCAGAAATACAAAATCTTTGCCAAGATCGACCTCCGCCATGCTCTTCAAATCAACTTTTTTGCCGCCTTCAATCCAGTTGTAGGTCGTCTCCGCAGAGGCACTGCCACCGCCTGTCAAAACCATACAAAATGCCAAAACCAAACCAGCCAATCGTTTCTTCATGTTGTTGCCTCCAAAGTATGTAGTTTAAAAATTCTAACCAGGGCCTTAGTGCAGCAAAAATCGCAGTTTTCTGTAAAATAAATCATACACCAAGTGTAGGACAGGTCCTGAGTTGAACTGTCACATGTCCCAATGACCTATATTATCTTATTTCATAGAGTAATTCTGTGAGAATTTTAACATTTTTTCCGGTTGCTAAATTACTAGGCGCTCAAATCCCTTTCTACTAAAGGGTTTTACTTATTTTATAATTTTTTACAAAGAAGTGAATAAGTACTCGCCGAAAAAAGCATTCAGCGTTCCACTCTGCCAGATTAGCTAAAAGAAGGGCACTGCATGCAGCTCCCAGCGCGCGGTGTTGCACTGCATGACGGCGGTCGGTCGACCACATTTTGCCGTCAAAGATGGCGCAGCCGTTCATTAAGCGGCATGGCAAACCAAAAAGCCTGCGAAAGTGCAGGCTTTTTCGACGAAACCGCTTCGTTTAGCAGAAAAGCCTGCGATTGTGCAGGAATTATCGATGAAAATGAGTCTGGACCCGGTTGTTCGATGGAAAAACTGCACTTTTGCAGGAATTGTCCATTGCCAGCATCTCCAACGGGCAAAAGGATGCACTTTTGCAGGTTTTCCCCTCGCGCCAAGTGGATGAGCCCCTCTAGCAGGCAAATTGTTAAAATGCCTCGCATCACTCGGTTTCGCCGCTAAACCCGGGGTTCTCCTACCCCGCCCCGCCTGCCTGCGCCGCAACCGCCTCCCGCCGCAGCGCCGGCGGATCGTTCCACACTGTGCTCGGAATCTCGCGCCTTAGCACCGGCATGACGTCGGCCGCAAATCGCTCGACTTGCTCGCGCTGCTCCGCTTCGCTCAACCCGTCCACGCTGATGCTGAGCACTTGATGCCCGTACGCATCATGGTAATTCAGTATTTTCTCGATTACGCTTTCCGCGCTGCCGACCAACGACGGGCCGTTTTTGATGTTGTCCTCGAGGTCGATGAACGGCGATTGATTATGCTGCGCGGATGCCGTCGAATGAAAAGCGTCGTAATAGGGGCGAAATCGGCGGATCGCCTCCTCGTCGGTATTCGCCAGGTACAAGCTGCCGCAGCCCGCGCCGACGATCGCATTCCGGGGATCGTGCCCGTAGTAAGCCAAGCGTTCCCGGTAATGATCGATCAGGGCCTTATACTTGCTTTGAGGATGAAAGCTGTTGGATGAGAAAATCGGCTCGCCGTATTTGGCGGCAAGTTCGGTGGAAAGCGTGCTGGACGCGCTGCCGTGCCACACCGGGATCTGCTGCTGAAACGGACGCGGCTGCGTGGTCACGTTATCGAGCGGCGCCCGGTAGCGTCCCTGCCAGCTGACGTTTTCCTCATTCCACAGCCGCTTGAGAAGCGCATAGCGCTCGGCCAGAGATTCCCATTGCTCCTCCTCGGCAATGCCGAAAAGCGGATAATGGCGCGGATCGTTGCCTTTGCCGATGATCAGCTCCAGCCGCCCTCCCGAGAGGTGATCGAGCGTCGCGTAATCCTCGGCCACCCGAACCGGGTCGAGCACACTCAGAACCGTCACCGTAGTCAGCAAACGGATCCGGGAAGTTTTGGCTGCGACGGCCGTCAGGACGACCGGCGGCGCGGAGGACAGGAACGGCGCGCCGTGCCGTTCGCCGACGCCGTAAGCTTCAAAGCCGAGCTCCTCGGCAAGGACCGCCTGCTTCAGCACATTTTGAAATTTTTGCTGCGTCGTCAAAGTTTCCCCGGTCACAGCGTTCCGAATATTCATCATCAGACTGAACAGTGCGAATTTCATCTTTCGTATTCCTCCTCCAAAATGGCAGCGCTTGATCCATATTCAACTTTTCAACCGCAATTCATTTAAATCATATAATTCATATCGATAAAGTATGATTTACTCCCCAAATATTCTAACACCTAAGGCTGCCACTCGTCGAATAGAGTTTTTCTATTACACGCCTGCGCTTTTCCGCACCCGCACTTGAGCTTTGGCGCCGGTCGCAATGCTGCAAAGCGCACAACAAAAAGTCCGCCCGATCTCCACGCAGCCGCGGGAGGTTTGGCAGACTTTTTATTTACTATTCACCCGGACATTGCTACACGAACAGCTCCATCTGCTTGACGTCCCCCAGTCTTTCCAGGGAAATTGGCGCATGATCGCGGAAATAAGCATGGTTAATTTCTTTTTCTTTGGTCATGACCAGCTTGTTTCCGCCGGCAACCTGCCTGAGTCTGCAGCTAAAGACGACCGGGAAGTAGTCTTTCAGAAACTTGCCTTCGGCGTGGGCCGTAAGGGCAATGATCTGGAAGCCGAGCTGCTCGGCGATAAAAAATACGGGACTCAGCACGTGATCGCTGGAAGCCTTGCCGAAAGGATTGTCCAGAATGACGGTACGGTGCCTTTTCATATTCGCCTGGATATGCTGGCGCTTCTCCGCGACATAATTGAGCAGCCCCAGGAACAGCGTCATATTCTTGCTCCATTTTTCACCGCCCGACCAATTGTTCGACTGCTCCCACGAGAAAGAAGCCTTCGTCACGTTATTCTCGTTCGTCACTTTCCGGCACGATACTTTCATCGGCCTTTCCTGTAAAACGATTTGCAAAAGCTGCTTGGTATCCAGCCACTTTTCAATCTCTTTGCGAACCGCAGGCTTTACCTCCTGCCCGATATCGTCCCGGTAATGGGCTTTTTCCAACTCGGCCAGAATCCATTCCAGATGTTTGCGCAGATGGTCTTTAGCCTCAAGTTCATCCCATTCCGGTATATGAAACGAGTAGACCAGCTTCCAGTGATCCTCGACTTTCACTTTCGTTTTGTTCGGGATATCTCTAAGCTCCGAAGCGATCAGCTTGAGGTGGCTGTGCACATGGATTATGTACTGCTCCAGTTGTTGATTATGGGTGCGCATCGTCTCTTCCGCGACATGGTTGACGCGTTCGATTCTGCTGTGCATTTTTTGCTGAAACAGCGTCGCCTCCTGGTAGCTGTCTTTTTTCTCAACGCCCTGCTCGGCCATTTCTCTCAGCTTCACATCTTTGACGTGCTTCCGGCAAAAGTCAACGAAATGGGTTCTCGCCTTTTTGACAGATGCTTGTTCTATTTCCAGTCCGTCCATAGCGGTGGTCAGCTTGGTCAATGATTTGCGGGCAATGGCCATCCTGCCATAAGGGAATTCCGCTTTCGCCTCCTGCGTCATTAGCGCCGCCTGAATGAGCGGATTTTCAAATCCGTGCATGACTTTGTACTGATTGAAGTATTGAATGACCTCTTCGATCTCGCTCAATTGTGCTTGAACCCGGGCATAAAGCTGCTGCAAGCCCTGCTGCTGCTCTTTTAAGCGCCGGTCCTCGATTTGAACCTGCTCCTCCACCGCATGCAGCGCTTCATGAAAGACTATCGGCTGCTGCCCGGAATGGGCTTCGGCATACTGCTCGATCAACAGCTCAACCCTTGCCGCCTGCTCATTGCGCTCCTTTTCGATACGGCCGAAATCTCGCTTTTCCCGCACAAGCCGGGCTTCCTGATCTCTAAGCTCGCCGAGCAGCGCCGACATCTGCTCTTCGCCTGTCGCAGAGAACGAGAGCTCCTCGTCCAGCTCCAGATCGGCCTGCTCCAGGCGGAGCTTGTTCATTTCCTTTTCCAGAGAGACGCTGCTGGTTCTGGCATGGTTCCAATCCGCTTCAAGCCGCTGTCGTCCCTGAGAAATGCGATGCAGCTTAAGGTGCAGGTCTTTCCTTTCATTTTTTAACCAATCCAGACTATGATCCGCCGGAATCGGCTGCACATCAAGAACCTCACTATACAGCTCCTGGCCTTGAAGACTCGCCTTTTCCATTTTCAAATAGGTCATTCGCTCTTTGGCGGATTCGAGCATCTGCTTGACATGGTCCATAGAGCGCCGGCTGCTGCTCACTTTGCTTTGCAGCCCGCCGGCTTGCTCGGTCAGCTCATCGATAGCCAGACTGTACGTACCGATTTCTTTGCCCAGATCGAGATATTTTTGCCCTTTCTCAATCCATTGCTGGAGCTGAACCATCTCATCCTTCTGTTCGTCTATCATTTTACTGTGCTGATCCATCGTATGCTCAGCCAGCCGAACCGATTGCTTGAGCGCATCCTCCCGGCTCTCCAGCTCGCGAACCTGTTCGCGCCCCAGTCCAACCTGCTTTTCCATCTCTTGTACGGCTTCAAGCGGGTATGCGGCAATGAAGCGGCTGAACGCCGTCTGCAGCTCCGAAACGCGCTGCAATTCCTGTTCCTTGGCCTGTCTTGCTGTCAGCACCTCTTCGCCTTCGCGGGAAACGGCTTGCTTCCAGCTCGCGAATGCCGCGGCATCCGCGTTCTCACGCCAATGCTGCGGTTCAATCCAAGCTTGCTCTGCCGCGGCGACCGGCTTTTCCAAATTGGCAAGGCGTGAGGCCTCCTGCGAAGAGATGATCTGGATCGGAAATTGCATATCCTCCGCATGGTGAAGCAATTTGTTCGTCAATTGGGCGACTTCCCCTTCAGTCGTGATCAAGGTCACGGACCAGAGAGGATGAAGCGACGCCTGCTGTGTCAAGCCTATGCCTTGCAAGTACTGAATGCCTGTCTCCAGCAGAGAGAACTGATTTCTCCATTTATCCAGCAATCCCGCCACGTAGACGTCCGCGAAAAAAGTATGCTGGCCGCTGTAGTCATCGATATAGCGAAAAGCGAGGCGCTCTTTGAGCAGGTAGGCTTCCTTTTCCAAGCGCAGCTTCTCGATATCGTCGTTCAGTTGTTCTTCAATGGAGCTCTGCTTATCGTAAACCGACGCGAGTCTTCCCCATGACGGCCTGTACATGGCAAGCTTCGCCAGCAAAACTTGATGCTCGTTCTTGAAAACCTCCAGATTCCGCTCAAAGCCGGCGCGTTCCCCGTAGGCTTGCTTGAGGCTCAGGCCGATTTGCTCAAGCTCCCTGCCGCTCACCTCCTTGCCTGAGGCCAATTCCCTGTTTTTCTGCACGAGCAGGACGTTGCTGTCATCCAATTTTTGATAACGCTGAATCCACTCCTTGAGGCTTCCTTCCATGTTTTGGGCAGCGGGATTCGCCAGTACGTTTTTGCGCAGCATGTCTCTGTCCTTCTCGCGCGCCTGCACGATGGACCTGTGTTCGATGATGCGGTTATTCAAGTCCTCCAATTGCCCGATCAGCTCTTCCAGAAGCGCTGCTTCCAGGCGCATTCGCTCCTCATGGGCGGCCGCATCCTGCTGAAGCTTCGCTTCTTCAAGCTGCCACTCCCGCTCCATGTTCATCATCAAGCCGCGAATCTGCCCGCTGTTCGTTTCCCATGCCGCTTGAAGCTCACCTTCCTCTTTGGTGCTCCCGAACTGCTCCAGCTCGCGCTGCAAGTAGCTCATGCGCTCCTCCGCCTGCTTCCATTGCTGCTTATAGTCAGCCAGCCGCAGGGAATAGTAGCGCTGCTTGGCGGCTCGAACCTGCGTCACGATTCGTTCCACTTCATCTTCGGCCATGTTCAGCTTCGTTTCCAAAGCGGACTGCTCTTGCTGCTGCTTCGCGATATGAAGCGACTCTCTTCGTTGGGTCAAGAGCTGCTGCTGCCGCTCGCACTCCGACATTTGATTGCGCAGTTGAATCAGCTTCGCGGATTCTTCCTCTTTCTGCTCGCCCGCTAACAGCCAATAAGCTTTCGCCTCGGCTTGAGCGGCGGCGTACTCCTGCTGCTTGGCGTCCGATTTGGCAAAAATGTGCACATACCTGTCCAATTCAGCAAGAATTTTTTTATTTTCTTCGATCTTTTCTTTGAGTTCTTTATATTTTTTGAAGCTGTCTCTGTGGGATTCAAAGGCATCGGCAAACTCGCCCTGTTCGTATCCCGCCATGGCATCTTCTACCGTCGGGATCAGCAGGCGGTCAAACAGTTGGCTGGTCGTTTTGCACTCGTCAAAAAAACTCTCCACACCGCCCTCCGAGCCGTTGATCTTGGCGATGCGTTCCCATTCCGAGGCAATAATATGGTAATCTTTTTCCAATAATTGCTTGTACTCTTTGATCGTGGTGGGCAGATTGGCGTTCATCCGTTTGGACGTCATGCTCTGATAGTAGTCATAAATCTCGCCTTTATCCGCCGCCCGAAGCTTGCCTGCGCTTTCTTTAACAAAAGGAATCCGATCAATCGCATCAGGGTCAAGCGCCGGATAATCGTACAAATAGCGGTACGAATCCAGACCGGTTGACGTGAGAAACAAACTGACGCAAGTAACGACGTATCTGCGCGGCCTTTCGCTCAGAATCCACTCAATCGCAATGTGAGCGGGGCCATTTTCCAGACTCAGCGTATCCTTCATCTTCCGCCCGGCAAGATCCGCATGCGGGAGCACAGCCTGCATCGCAGTCTGTATAAAAACCGTCTTGCCGCCGCCATTTTCCAGCAATATCGCTCCGTTATGTCCGTCAAAATGAAACATTTCGTCGTTGTACCGCTTATTGCCATCCTCATAGACGACATTGGTGAAACGTATTTTAGATATGGCCGGCATGACCGCTTCCCTCCTTATCTTCAGCATCGAATTGGTATAGAAACTCCAAAATGCCGCGATTATACTCCAATTCCATGAAATATCGCTGCACAATCACTTTCGCCTTTTCCGTCAACGCGACTTCCTGATTGCCGATATCGGATACCAGTTCCTGCGCGACGAGAAATTTCCGCACCGTATCCATAAAGCTCACCCGGCTGATCGTATTGCCGCTTTGCCTGGAGGCCGTTTCCTTAATATCGTCCATAGCGCTCCATTTTTCAATCAAAGACGTCCAGTTGTAGGAAAATTCCCGCTCCATTTCTTTGAGCTCGGCCTCAGGATGCGTCTTCAGCAGCTCGATGCGCTCATTCACAAGCGCTGTCCATTCATCCAGCCCGATAAAGCTTCGGGTCGGCTCCATCGTTTGATAGCTGTCGTAGAAAGCGCCGATCAGCACAATGATGCTCACATACATCAGATACAGATCGGCATTGACGGCGTTAGCCCGCAGATAGGTGCGTTTGAGCGTATCATTGTTGATATGAAAAGGCGATAACCGCGTTTCCGGAATCATATGCAGTTGTTCTCCGGCAATAATCGTCGCGCAGTCGACCTCGCGGGCGAATTGATCGACCAAGCCGCGCACCGCGTCATCCGCCATGTATTCCTGAAGCCACTCCTTCCCCACCGCGCTGTCGCGGGCAAGCAGCGTATAGATGCGAAAAGCTCTCATGATTGTCCCGTTATCAAGCTCCATTGTCGGTATCTCCCCATACAATCTGCATATTCTGAATCGTAAACCTGTCGTTGACATGAATCGCATCCTGCTGCTCGGTCACGATCAGACAGCGATTTCCGAGAAGCGCGTACATATCATCCAGCCACGCACCTTGCGCTTCGCTCTGCTGCGCCTCGCTATCGCCCGCCTGAAGCGGACTTCTTTGGTGCAGGTAGATCCAAAAATCATAAAACGAA
Organism: Paenibacillus sp. sgz302191; assembly: GCF_057749925.1. Taxonomy (NCBI): domain Bacteria; kingdom Bacillati; phylum Bacillota; class Bacilli; order Caryophanales; family Paenibacillaceae; genus Paenibacillus; species Paenibacillus sp. sgz302191. The sequence continues at coordinate 89,945 of NZ_JBYLHY010000023.1, read as the reverse complement.
CGCTCGTGAAGCAGCCGCGCATGCTCGCCCGTTTCAAAGCCGCTGATGAACTGCTTTAATTCGGCTCTGCCGCTTTCTTCCATCAGCTGTACAAGCTGCTCCATGAGCAGCTTGTACAGCTTCTGCTGGACCGCATGATAACGCAGCTCATCGCTGTCCCCGCCAATTTCCAGAAACTTGTCGTCCCGCTCCTGCCCGTTCCCGTCTTCCACAACATTTTGCTCAGCCCACACGGTCAGCAGCGACCACATCTTCGTCTCCTGAACGGGAAGGAACGGGGCCAGCACGCCCTTCATCGATTCCAAAGGCAACGGCGTACTGAAAATCAACGAACCGATATCCTGGTCAAAATTAAAGGAATCCAGTCCGGTGTAGTACAGCGATTCCTGAGCGGCGCCTAATGCATGCGATTTCAGCGCCATGCTTTGCTGGAAAAGGATCGAATGCTCGCCATGCACCATCTCCAGTTCGTTGGATATGCGCAAAATTAACTCATAAGGCCGCTGATCCGCCTGCCTGACCGTTTCCGCCTGGACGCGGTCCTTCGTCTCTTTCACAAACTGGCGCAATTCCTCGAATTCGTCGTTCTCCATGTGCAGCCGAAGATAAATATCTTCAAGCAGACTTTTATAGCGTCCGAACGTGTCCTCCGACACAATGTTTCTTTTCAACTCATGCTCCAGCTTGACCATCCGCTCCTGCAAAGCCTCTACGTCGATGCGCATTTCATTAATTTGCCGCAAAGCGCCTTCGAACTCGCCTTTTTCCAATTGTTTGCGCAGCACCAACTGATGAATCGACAGCTGAAACTCCGAGTAAAATTCCTTGGTCGCAAAAATAAGCTCCAAACCGTCGTCGTCGAGTGTATAATATTGGGTATTCGTTTTCAGATCGAAAGCATTCGCTTTCAAAATCGAAATGTAAATATGATCCTGCCGCCCGGTCTCCCAATTCATGAAAGAAAAATCCCGTTTCTTCCCTGTCGCAGGCCGAAAGATCTGAATGATCTGCCTGGCCAAATCCTCGAATCCGTCATCGTCCAAGTCGATGAAAATTCCCGTCGTTTTCAACAGAAACTGAGCCAGGTCTTTGACGCCCGCCTTGTTATTGCGCATCAGCTTCTGCTCGAAGAAATAAAGCAGCGTCAGCAGCCCAAGCTCCATGAAATCAATCGGCTTGTTTTGCCGATCCGTCTGCCGTTTCCGCTGCAGCTCGTAGAGCGGGTCAAACAGCGCCAGCTTGGTCATGCGTTCCCTGAACCCGGAAACGATCTGCCCGATTTCTACGTAATCCATTGCGTGTTCCTCCATATCGCGCAAAGCTCTTGCGTATGTAAAATTTCCTGCGGATAGTAGCCTCCGGCGGCCAAACAATCGCTTATCAAAACCTGCTCCTCCGGGGAGAAGTGGCGCATAAACGCTTGAACAGCCTCTTCATGATCCCGTTGATTCTCTTTGCCGCAGGCGAAGCTCCTCGCAAGGCACGCCCGGTAAAAAGGCAGCGCCGGATTCGCCGGTGAGCCGAACCATTCAAGCACGCGCCCGCTGAGCATATGCCAAATGGCCATCCCTTCTTTATCGATATCGCCAAAATAATAGAATTGATGTGCGGCGTCCCTAAGCGGCAGCTGCATAGGAAGCAGCTCGATGCTTTTGGCAATGCGGTAGCCGCCGCCAAAAATCAGCGTCGTAAACGGGACATCCGGCAGTGCTTGCAGCAATGCCAGGTAGGTCGTTTTATTTTCGACGATAAGGTGCCTGTGCACAGCGTTTGCTATGCAGCCCGGATTGACCGCCATCATCAACGGGTCGGCGGCGGGAATAATCCGAAGCTTATCCCATAGCCCCGTTCGGATCAGCAGCTCTTTTCCCTGCTTCTCCGTTATCCACTTCTCATCGCCGACAAGCTCAAAGCTTCGCTCCGGAGCCGGTGCAGGAGTCTGGGGCAGCGCATGCCTTTTCAAATAACCATCTATGCGTTCAATATAGGGCCAGTCTTGCTGCCAATCGCTTGGCTCCAAAGCATAATAGGCATCCAACCCGATTAAAGAATGTACGAGAAGTCTGGCCCGATGGATTTCCTTATGCAAATCTTCCTTCAGACGGCTCTTCTGCACTCTATATTGATAGGCAAGGGACGGTTGTTTGCCTGTTCTGCCCTTGCTTTGAACCATTTGCAGCACTTCATCGGCTTCAAGATCCAGCACAGCCTCGGAAAATTCCTCATACGTGCAAGACTGCCCGACAAACAGTGCCTCCAACTCTGAAAGCAATGCCGTATGTTTTTTTGAAGATTGCAGGTAACCCCGTATTCGCGATTTGGCTTCCATGAACATATGCTCCTGTTTGCAAAGATGTGTCTATTATATCAGAAAAAACAAACGAAAAAGCCTGCCTGGTCCCCGAGGCGTTGCCGCGGGAGGCGGGGCAGACTTTTTTTAAATCTATGTACCGCTTGTTATCGAGAGCTGACTATCTCCACCTGGAACCCGAGTTCTTGCAGCCATTCCAAAACGCGCTCGCGAATGCGGCTTTCCATAAATGCATAATACCTATCGAGCTCGCCGCTATACGCTGATAACGTGTCTTTGAATCTACGGAATGTTCGACGGCCGCCGGAAAATACCCCTTCAAGCCGTCTCCTCAGCTTCTCGTTCGAAACCGTTTCCGCAAAATCAACCATATCTTTAAAGCCTTCATGGGATTCCAGATGGGGTACGCGAAAATAAATTTCGTTAAACCCTTCCTCGATGAGATCACTCAGTTCTTCGTCTTCCTCGTCCATGTCAAAAGATCTTAATGTGACAGTTTCGCCAGTCTCTACATTTAGAAAAAACTCGACTTCTTCTACATAAGTGCCGTAAGTTCCAACGAGCTCATTCATTTGATCCTCAGTTAGTTTGAGATTTGCCGTCTTCTTCTTTAACTCCTCCAAACGCGCATTATTCCTCGCAAACCGTTTTTGATCTGCTTCATGTTCTTCCCAAGTTATCCCATAGGCAAACCCACCGTCGGTATATCCGGCAATAAAATAATAATGTTCGTCTTGTTCAATCAGCTCATATTCATTCAGCTCAAACTCTTTGTTTTTCTTCTTCTTCTTTGACATGATTAAAATGACCCCAGACTAAACAGCCTGCTCATGGGCACTTGGAAGTCTTTAAAAACGAAAGATTGAATCTTTTCCTGCTCAGTATAGAGATTCCGTACCTGATAAGCGTTATCCTCCAGTGAATATACGTGAGCCGTTCGATTCCCGGGATCGACAATCCAATATTCCTGCACCCCGTACTTCTGATATAAGTTGAATTTTTCATTAAAATCCTTCAACGCGGTGGACGGCGACAGCACTTCAACGATTAAAGCCGGGGCGCCATAACAGCCATTCTTGGCTATTTGATTCTTCGAGCAAACAACCGAGAGATCCGGCTGCGTAACATGATCGGGTGTTTCATACTCTTCGGTTTCACTAAAAAAAACATCAAATGGAGCCACGAACACCAGGCGGCTCCGATTCTGAAGAAATGTCCGCAGCGCGAAATGAAGCTCTCCTACAATAAATTGATGCACGGAAGTCAGGGCAGGCGACATATGATCAAGCCGGGCGTCGCGAATTTTTACTCCTGTATTTAAGATCAGTATTACCCGAATAATAACAGTTGTTTCATACCATCTACCAATATTTTGCTGTACTTAACCCTCTTTCTTTTACACTCTGACTAGATGCGCCGAAAAAAGCCTGCAATAGTGCAGCTTTTTGCTCGTTGTAACGCCCGGCAGCGAAATATTCCTGCAATTGTGCAGGCTTTTCCCAGCGTACAGGGGCCAAGGTTCATTTTCAGCGAAAATTCCTGCACAATCGCAGGCTTTTTACCAAAACAGACCATTTCCATAGCAAAAGCCTGCACTTTCGCAGGTTTTCCCCCTGGCTTGACCTAACAAGCCGCCTCATAACCACTCGCCATCTAAAGATTCCCGCACCCGGCAAGCGTCATTCTGCGAAATACACATATTTATAACGGCATGAAAGATATTGTCACATATCCGCCATGCGCTTGAATATAGTTAGTAATAAGCTTCTTTTTTGAAGCTTATCGCTGTTTGCTTATATGCTTGCAAGCCGGCTTTCCATAGAGAGATCGGTTTCACACAGCCTGTGCTTGCGAAGAAAGCTTTTCCGAGGGAAAGCTCTAAGGAGGTGTCCCGCATGTCTGAGCCTTTATTTATCGTCTCCCGTGAAGACTGGTCGCTGCATCGTAAAGGATACCAAGATCAAAACAGGCACCAAGAGAAAGTGCGCGAAGCGATCAAACAAAATTTGCCGGACCTCGTTACCGACGAAAGCATCGTGATGTCCAGCGGGAAACAAGTCGTCAAGGTCCCTATTAAAAGCCTCGATGAATACCGTTTTCGCTACAATTACAACAAGAGCAAGCACGTCGGGCAAGGGGACGGAGATTCCCAGGTCGGAGATGTGCTCGGTGTCGACCCGACACCCGCGCAAGGTCCGGGCAAAGGCGAAGGTGCCGGCGATCAAGCCGGGGATGATTATTACGAAGCGGAAGTGACCATGGAAGAACTGCAAACGATGCTGTTCTCCGAGCTGGAGCTGCCCAATTTGCAGCAGAAGGAAAAACGCAATTTGTCGACCAAAGAGGTCATCTTCAACGATATTCGCAAAAAAGGGATTATGTCCAACATCGATAAAAAACGCACCATCCTGGAAAATTTACGGCGCAATTCGCAAACGGGCAGCCCCGGCATCCATAGTATTTCGCCCGATGATTTGCGTTTCAAAACGTGGGATGAGGTTGAAAAACCGCACTCCAATGCTTTGATTATTGCAATGATGGATACGTCCGGTTCCATGGGTTCCTTTGAAAAATACATTGCAAGAAGCTTTTTTTTCTGGATGACGCGCTTTTTGCGCACGAAATACGAGAATGTCGAAATTATTTTTATCGCCCATCACACCGAAGCAAAGGTCGTGACGGAGGAAGAATTTTTCACGAAAGGCGAAAGCGGCGGAACGATCTGCTCCTCGGCTTACCAAGCGGCCATCGATATTATCGACAAGCGCTACCCGCCTTCGCAGTTTAACATTTATCCGTTCCACTTTTCGGACGGAGATAATTTGACTTCGGACAATGAACGCTGCGTGAAACTGATCGGCCAGTTGATCGAAAGGGCGAATATGTTCGGCTACGGCGAAGTGAATCAATACAACCGCAGCAGTACGCTCATGTCGGCGTTCCGCCACATTCAGGACCCTAAATTTCTTCACTATGTAATCCGGGAAAAAGGCGAAGTTTATAAAGCGCTGCGAACCTTCTTCTCGAAGCAAGAGGGAGAGACTGCCAAATGAGTCCATCGGAAATCGAACAGCTTGAATATGCCATAGCGGAAATTACGGAAATCGCCAGCGGTTTCGGACTCGACTATTACCCGATGCGGTACGAAATTTGCCCGGCAGACATCATTTATACGTTCGGCGCATACGGGATGCCGACCCGATACAGCCACTGGAGCTTTGGAAAGAATTTTCACCGCATGAAAACGCAATACGATTTCGGTCTCAGCAAAATTTACGAGCTGGTCATCAACTCCGATCCGTGCTACGCGTTTTTGCTTGACGGAAATTCGCTGATCCAGAATAAGCTGATCGTCGCGCACGTGCTGGCGCATTGCGATTTTTTCAAGAACAACGTCCGTTTCTCCAAAACGAACCGCAACATGGTCGAGAGCATGTCCGCAACCGCGGAGCGGATTCGCCAATATGAACTGGAGTTCGGCGCAGTAGAGGTGGAACAGTTCATCGACGCCGTCCTGGCGATTCAGGAGCACATCGATCCTGTTTTGATGCTGTCCTATAAGCAGTCGCGGGCCCGGCAGGAAGCCCGTAAACCTGCTGTTCCCGAAGCGCCGGCCGAAGGAAAATCCGGCTACGAGGATTTGTGGGAGTTGGACCGCAGCGGTACGGCGGATGCGACTGAGAAAGAAGAAGCAAAGCGGTTCCCGCTGAAGCCGGAAAAAGATTTGCTGCTCTTCATCGAAGAGCACGCTCCTTATTTGGAAGATTGGCAGCGGGACGTGCTGACGATGCTGCGCGATGAAATGCTGTATTTTTGGCCGCAGCTGGAAACCAAAATCATGAACGAGGGCTGGGCCTCGTACTGGCACCAGCGCATTCTGCGCGAGCTGGATTTGACGGAGGAGGAGACGATCGAGTACTCCAAGCTGAACTCCTCCGTCGTTGTGCCGTCCCGCCACAGCCTCAATCCGTATTACCTCGGGCTGAAAATTTACGAGGATATCGAGAAGCGTTGGGACAATCCGACCGAGGAGGAAATCCGCAGGCATGGCCGCAAACCGGGCGAAGGCCGGCGCAAAATGTTCGAAGTCCGCGAATACGAATCCGACACCTCCTTCATCCGCAACTATATGAACAAAGAGCTTGTGGAGGAGCTTGATCTGTACGTGTTCGAGAAAAAAGGCCCGGAGTGGAAAATAACCGACAAATCGTGGGAAAACATCCGCGACCAGTTGGTGTACTCCCGAGTCAACGGCGGTTTCCCCTATATCGTCGTGGAGGACGGCGACTACCAGCGAAACGGCGAGCTGTACCTCAGCCATGCGTTCGAGGGTGTAGAGCTTGACTTGAAATATATCGAAAAGACGCTGCCTTACGTCAACAAGCTTTGGGGTAAGCCAATCCATCTGCACACATTAGTGGAAGATAAGCCCGTGTTGTTTACCTACGACGGGAAAAAGCATCATCGGAGGTTTTTGTAAGGGGAGGGGGGACCCGAGCCAATAAAAAGACGCTTCCAGCCGCGGATGGAGGCGTCTTTTTATTGCGCAGCGCTGCGGTAAGGCTGCCGCTGGGGCTTGAGCGCGCAGCTCCCAGCGCTCGGTGCTGCGCTGCATGACGGCGGTCCGCCGACCGCATGGCTTGGCAAGCCGCAAAGCAAAGCCTGCGAAAGCTTTGCCGCCAAAGACACGGCGCAGCCCGTGCGATAGGCAGCTGGCGCTACGCAAGACGCAAAGCCTGCAAAAGTGCAGGCTTTTTCCATAAAAGTGGCTCGTTTTGGCGAAAAGCCTGCGATTGTGCAGGAATTTTCGATGAAAACGGAGCTAAGCTCGTGTATGAGCTGAAAAACCTGCATTTTTGCAGGAATTTTTCGCTGCCAGCTCATCGACGTGCAAAAACCTGCACTTTTGCAGGCTTTCTCCACGCACTCGGTAGATTGCGCTGCCTCCGGCGTGCAAGCCGCTTCTCCGTCGCTCCAGGCGCGAGGCGGGGCGGGGCCTTCGGCGGCATTCGCCTCACTCCACCCCAAAAAACGCTTTCGCCGTCCTCGTCGCAGCTTCCGCCACCTCATCGGCCGTCTTTCCGATACATGCCGCTACTGTCCGTACAATATGCGGCAAAAACATGGGCTCGTTGCGTCCCTCCGCAGGCTTCGCCGGCAAATCCCTCGGCGTCAGGAACGGGGCGTCCGTCTCCACCATCAACCGGTCAAGCGGCACCTTCGTTACCAATTCCCGCAAATGCTTGCCACGGCGCTCATCGCAAATCCATCCTGTAATTCCGATATGGAAGCCCATGTTCAAATATACGTGCAGTTCCTGCAAGCTGCCTGTAAAACAGTGCACGACCGCCTTATTCAGACGCGGCAAATACGGCCTGAGAATGCGCGTAAAATCGTAATGCGCCTCCCGTTCGTGCAGAAAAAGCGGCATTCGCAGCTCGCACGCCAGCCGGATTTGCTCCTCGAACCAGTGCTTCTGCATATCCCTCGGAGAAAAATCGCGATTGTAATCCAGGCCGCACTCCCCGATGGCAACAACCTGAGGGAGTGCGGCAAGTTCCCGAAGCTTCTCAATCGTGTTTGCCGTGCAGTTCCGGACATCGTGCGGGTGAATGCCGGCCGTAGCGTACAATTTCCCGGGAAATCGCCCAGCATAGCGCGCAGCCTCTTCGCTGTTTCGCAAATGCGTTCCTGTCAAAATCAGCGGCGACACGCCCTCCGCTTCCGCCCGTGCAACAACCGCGTCGCGATCATGCTGATAAGAACGATGCATCAAATTGACTCCGATATCGATCATCTGTGTATGCATAATAGATCAAACCTTTCCGGATGTTTCATATACAGCGCAGCAATCGGCCGGGATTTCATCGGCGAGCCAAACTTCATTCCCCGCATAGTAAAAGGCTGCGCCATAGCTTGCGGCTTTGGCCGTATCGACCGCCAAAATGACAAGCTCCCCTCTCCGCCTCCCGGCGAGGGCCGCGAAATGCAGCCCTTCCGACAAATGCACATACTGCCGCTGCATCGGAACAATGCCCTCTTTTAAAATAATCGGCGCCGCCTGTTTGTTCGTCCCGTGGTACAAAACAGCAGGCGGAACAGCCGCAGGATAACTGATTTTGGTGTGGCTGTGCCCATAGCGGGCGCAAATTCGGCCATCCGTTATCGCATAGCGCTGCTTTTCCGAGTTGGCGACGACTTGCTCAATGTCCGCCAAAGTTAAAGCAGACCATTTTGCTTTCGCGCGCAGCGCTCTCAGCAGATCCTCGACCGCACAAGATCCGTCTTCGGCATCTAACCTGATGCCGAATTGTTCCGGCGCATGCCGCAATATTTTGCTCATGAGCTTGCTTAAGCTCGTTTCTTCTTGTTTGTTTAACATGTAATCACTTCCTGATTTCATTAATTGATCCTGCGCCGGTGCCGGCGAGCTCACCCTAAGCGCCTTTTATCGCCGCCATCGGCTTGCATTTGGCTACAACTTGAGCCAGCCCGGCGCTTACGACGCTTTCTATGATTTGATCCACGTCTTTATAAGCCTGGGGCGATTCGTCCAGCAGCGTCTCCAGAGAGCGCTGGTTCACGACGATTTCCTCGTCAGTGCCGACCCGCATGGAAGACGAAAATTCGTTTAGCGTAATCAAACGCTTTGTCGCGCTGCGCGAACGGATCCGGCCCGCTCCGTGGCAGATCGAGTAGTAGTTCGCTTGGCCCCCGGGAGCGCCTGCCATAATGTAGGAAGCGGTCCCCATGGAGCCGGGGATCAGGGCCGGATGTCCGGTGCTGACATACGGTTCGGGATTATCCGGGTGGTTGGCGGGAAGCGCCCTTGTAGCCCCTTTGCGGTGGACAAAATAAGCGCTGCCCTCGTGCCGCTCCTCCCACGCATAATTGTGCATCAGATCGTACAGCGTCGTCATTTCAAATTTCGAGCCGAACACATCCTTGCACGCCTCTCTGACGGCGTAAGCGATGAGGTGCCGATTCACGACCGCATAATTCAATGCGGAGTACATGAGGTTCACATAAGTCTGCGCCAGCGGATGCTCGAGCGGAGCGAACAGCAGCTTCGGATCGGCCGTTCCGAGCCCAAGGGAACGCATCGCTTTCGCCATATCGCTCCCGCAGTACTGGCTCACCGAACCGCCCCAGGCGCGTGATCCGGAATGGATCATCACGATGACCTGGCCGTCAAACAGCCCCCAGGCTTCGGCGGTTTCCCGGTTTTCCTCATCGATCTCCACATACTGGATTTCGGCAAAATGATTGCCGTTCCCGAGCGTGCCGAGCTGCCGGTGCGAACGATGCCAAATGCGCTCCGGGAACCGGTTCAGCGCGTTTTCGTCCAAAGCGAACTTGCTTTGTTCCACATGCGTGAGCGATGTCGCTTTTCGCGGGGTGTAGCCGTCCGGGATATATTTTTTCGGCAAGCCGTGCAGCCCTTTGGCAACGACGTGCTCGAGCCGAATATCTGAGAAATGCCCCCGCGCATGGTCCTCTACAGGCAAATATTTCTCGATCGTTTTTACGAGCTTGCGGCGCAGTTTCACTTCCTTCAGTTCTTCCTTGTGCAAATTCGTTAAATGGACTCTCATGCCGCAGCCTATATCGCTGCCCACGATCGAAGGCGACACATAGCCGTCGTGCGCGTTCCACACCGCCGTAGTGCCGATACACGTACCCACGCCGACGTGAACGTCCGGTGTATAGCTCATATACACTTGATTCGGGATTTGCAAGTTGTTGTTAGCCATTTCAAATATTTTGTAATCCAAAGATTTATACAGGTCGGGACCTGCGTATACGTGCACGACACCCGAAGGGAGCTGCACCTGCCGATAGTAATTTTCGTCCATCTATCAGTTATCCTTTCTTTTTTCAGCTTAATCCATTAGGTCCGGTCAAAACAAAACAGCCATAGACGTCATCGTCCATGGCTGTGCGCAGAAACCTTGCAAGCAGGCGCCCGCATTACATAGGCTGACACCCGCCAAGCTCTCACATGTCCCGTCGAGACCGATGAATCGGAGTTGTTTGTGCAATTGTGATGTTATTTAATCTCGAGATCATATCCATCGGCCTCCTTTCCATTCATTTACAAACATCATAAAGTCGCACCCCGCAACCTGTCAATCCGGCCCGGGCGGAAATATTAATTATAATGATTTCTGTCTCCTAGCAGCGAGTTGAGCTGTTCCAGCAAATTGCCGCCGCCGGTCAGTGAAATCGTACCGATTTTCTCGCATATTTTTTCCAGAAATTCAAGCTCCTTGAGACGATAAAGCGTTTGGTTGTCATCCATCAGCTTGGCAGTGTTCAACAGGCTGCGGGTAGACGCCGTTTCCTCGCGGCGGGTGATGATGTTGGCCTGAGCCTTTTTCTCCGCAAGCAGCACCGTGTTGAGAATGTCCTTGATGTCCCCGGGCAGAACGATATCCTTGACGCCGGCCGACAAAAACTGTACGCCGTATTCCTGTTCCTTTTCGTTCAGGCGCGACAGTACGAAGCCGGCGATTTCCTGCTTCATGCGGAGCAGATCGTCCAGTTTCAACGTTCCGATATATTCGCGCAAAATCAGCTGCAGCGCAATATAAACTTGATCCTCGAAACCCTTGATGCTCAAGGCTTTGAGGGGATTGACGATTTTGTACTGGCAGACAAAGTTCAAGCGCAGAGCGACCTTGTCCTCGGTCATGATCTCTTGCCCCGTCATGTCCAGCTGCTGCTGGCGCAAATCCACCGTTTTTACAGCTGCGGCGACAGGGCTTTTCCAGAAATAGTATTTGCCAGGTCGAAGCTCTCTTTGCATCACATTGTTGTAAAATAGGATGCCGGACTCGTAGCTCCCGACTTCCACAGTGTGGAAATACCCGGTCAACTTGGGCAGGATCGCCAGATCCACTTCCGGCGGCAGTTCCGGCTTGCGAATGTCGAAGCGCACGTAATCATGTTTCTTCAGCACGTTCCAGAACGCATAAGTTCCCGCCGTAAGCAGACCTGCAAATTTGCCGTCTTCGTAGTGCAGCACATATTCGTGATCGGCGACATCGATCGTGCTCAGTTCCTTCCGCAGCTGCTCATCCTGCAAAAACAGCACAAGCTCTTTGCCCGCGGCGTCAAAAGGTTTCATTACATTTTGGACCGCTACCGCAGTATCCGAAAATGGCCCGAACCGATACATTCCCGGCTGCAAGTGCCGGACGTAATTTCCTTTTTTAAACAACAAACCGCGTTCGTCCGTCTGAATATTTATTGTTTTCAACATGTTCATTCCCCCATGAACCGATTTACGGCTGTTTGAACCTTATGTAAGAAATCCTCCTGAAGCATTGGCGGAATCAAGCTTGAGAAAAGAGTTCATATGTCCTATCGTCCGGCACCGTACGGCGAAACATTTCGAGCCCGAACTGCAAACCCGAAAACGTTCCGCGTCATGCCGGCCAAATAAAAACCAATTTACTCTTATCGGTATCTGCCGATTGCAAAGCTTTGCCGCAGCGCGGACACGAATGCCCGCCGAGGATTTCTTCAAAAAGGTTTTTTCTCAATGATTTTTCGCGTGGAAGGCGATATCTTGGGGCTCTGCTCCCCTGTTAGATCTATGCCGGCCGAATCTATACAATATACAAGCACATAGGATGAGCGAGCACTGCGGAATTGTCGGAAATCCCCGCCTTGGTACAGTCACCCGTGCATAAATCCCGATCTTGTCAATCCTGATCTCTGACTGACAGGTACTATCATCGCTCATTTGGAAAGGATCGAACAGGGTGAAAGTATGGCGAGCACAAATAAGGCTAGGGGGAAACTTATCGGGGAATCCGGACCCGAACAGCCGTTGAATATGGGGCCGAACAGGTCTCAGGAACGTACTTGCGGCGCGTCAGCCATGATCAGGCGGACCAATTCTCCAGCCTCGACAGGCTTGCTGAAATAGTAGCCTTGGTAGTAGTCGCAGTTCATTTCGCGGATCATGTCAAGCTGTTCTTTGCATTCCACGCCTTCAATGACGATTTCAATACCGAGCTGTTTGGCCATCGCTATGACGGAACGCAAAATGATCTGACTTTTCCTGTCATGGAGCAGACTTTTCGTAAACGTTTTGTCCAGCTTGACTTCGTCCAGGTCCAACTGGGAGAAATAATGAATCGATGAATAGCCGACCCCAAAATCATCCAGCGCAAAAGAGAAGCCGGCGCTTTTCAAAGTTTGTATCGTTTCGTTCACTTTGGCCAGATTGCTGATCAAAGCCGATTCGGTAATTTCAAAAGTGATGAGCTGCGGATTCACGTTGTAACGGCTGGCGGCTTGATTGACGTGCTCTGCGAAATCAGGCTCCATCAGTTGATAGGGAGATAAATTGATGGCCAGGCTTAAGGAAGCGCCGCCGCCTGCTTCCATTTCGCGCAAAAAAGAAAATACCGTTTCCATAACGTGCATGCCGATCGCGCCAATCAGCCCCAGCCTCTCGGCCATCGGAACAAACAGTTCCGGGGACACGTGTTCCCCGTGCCGCTGCCAGCGGATGAGCGCTTCTGCGCCGACAACGCGGTTATGCTTCAGAGACACCTTCGGTTGGTAGACGACCTCCCAGGCGTTCTCTTCGGATGCTTTGCGCAGATCGTTTTCCATAGCCAGCTGCTGCTCAAGAGCTTGATACATATCATCGTAGTAATAAGCAAACGACTGGTTTTGACTGTGCGCCTCCTGCGCCGCCAATTCCATTTCCTTGATCAGAACGTCGAGCGATTTGGCCGCATCCGTCAGCTCCGTAATCCCCAGGTAAGGACGAAAGTGCCGGCCATAGAAGCGCGTAACGCTGAACATGTCCTGGATCGCCTCTATAAGCCGATTCCCTGTTTGACGATTGCCGGCATGCACCAAAATAAAACGCTCGGAATAAAAACGGTATACTTCGTCATTGCCGCCGCACAAAAATTTGAGCTTTTGCGCAATTTCGCACAAAACCGCGTTTCCTTTGTCATAGCCTACAAAATTGCTGAAGCTTTTAAAACTGTGCAAATTGATTAAAATGAACTGTGCCCCCTCTTCCGGCTGCTCGCTGCGTTGTTGCCGGAACGAAGCCAGGTCTTCCCGGAGCTGGTGCACGTTTTTGATTTGCGTAATTTGATCGTAATACGCCAGCTGCGCAATCCGCTTCTCCGCCGCCAGCAGCCGCTCGTTTTTCGCTTGAATTTTCCGGACGTTGTCCAAAATATTTTTGGAATAAATCTCGCAGTAATACAGAAAAAAACCGACGATCAGCAGCAGCGAAAAAGCAAGATCAAGGGTTAACGTAAGGTGGAAGCTTACCCACGACTTCAGGTTATTGATCAAAATAATGACGATGGCCCCGCTTATTAAATAATAAAGGCCGACTCGGGTAACTTGCTTGTTTTGCTTTAGAGCCGCTCTGGCAAATAAAACGGACATTACAAAAAAAAGAGTCAGTGCCAAATTCAAAATGAGATGCAGCGAGAGCCCGATATAAAAAGCTATATGCACCAAAAACGTAATAACTAGAGTCGCCGGCACTAGTGGAATCAAATGGAATTTTCCTTTGCGGTACAAATCGATCGCCCCGAACAAAACCCCCGATGCCACAACGCCCGCAAAAATCGTAATATCGAGCAAAAGAGCGATCTGTTTCTGATGATCCGCATACAGAAGACCAAGAACCATCACGATGCATTCGATAATCCATATCAAAGAGAAGGAAATGATGTTATCTATAAAGTTTGTCTGCGCATCTTGTCTGCTTTTCCGAATTTCATAATAGGCAAAAAAAACATACATCGATAAGGAGATTAGCACTGCGATGACAATAAAAACTTCAAGCTGATCGAAATTCTGCAAATCAAGCATCCAGGATTCCCTCTTTATCCGATAATTGAATAAGTAAATTTTACCAAAATTATAGCATAAATTATCGAAAATTGTTGTATTTTCTGATTCGCAACCGGAATCGGCAAAAAAGACGCCCGCTCCTTCCTCCATGCAAGGAAACGGTCGCCTTCAGCCATGCTCGTATATGGCGTACCCTCGGCGGGGACGGTCACTGATTTTTAAAAAACTCCTGCTTTACGAATTGGATAAACCGGAGAGAAGCCGATTCCGTCAACTGTTCCCCATCCAGTGTGAAATTGAATTTTTTCAAAATTTCTCTGTCATCTTCGTGCAAATGATTCACCAGCTCTTGAACGTCTTTATCGAGCAATTTCTGTGCCATATCTCTCAACCTCCTAATCCTTCTATACGGTGAGTATATCGAATAAATGTTTGGAAACTTTTAGTTTATCCTTAGAAGTTTGTTAGTCATCCCGGTATATTCCGGTGCAAACTTTCATAGACTGATAGAAAAAGGAGCTTATCTTCCCAGAACAGGAGCTGAAATATGCAGAATTTCCGGGCCGCTCGCATACAACCGCAGCAAATTTTCATCTATTTTTTGATCATGCTCGTCAGCTTCATGTTTACTATCATTTTGGCGACCCGCTTTCGCCCGGCACAACCGCCGCCAGCTCCATACGAATACGAAACCTTCACCGCCACCAACCAGGTTCAGCTCCATACCATTCGGACAAGCCCGCAAAATATCGGATTAAAAGCGATAACTTCCAATGTGACGGATCTGTCGTTCAACGGGATCAACGGGGGATTTTTCTGGCAGGGCTACTTGCTCAGCATAGCGGTGATTAACGATCAGCCGGTCAAAGGGAAGCAGGGGGACTACGGTTCAGGCTGGTATAATATCGACCGCAAGCGGGGAACGCTCGTGTGGGATGAAAAAGCGAAAGCTTTTTCGATACAAGTCGTGGAAAGCGCGGAGGAGTTGAAGATGACCGACCGGACGAAGTATTGGGCGCAGGGCGGGGTAAGCATGGGGCTCCAAAACGAGCAGGGCTGGGCCGCGCAGGCCGTTTCGGAAGAAATGCCCGTCATCGACGAGAAAAGAATGCGCTCGGGCATCGTTTACGACAAAAGCAACAACGTCTATCTCGTCGTCGCTCCGACACCCTGCACCGGCGAGCAATTCCGCAGCGCCGTGCGGGAGCAGGTCGGAGAGGGCCGCTTGGTAGACGGACTGTTCCTCGACGGAGACGGCTCCTCCCAGTTGAAGCTGGCCAACGCCGCTCTCCCCGGCGACCACCGGGAAGTGTTCCAGATGATCACACTGTTGAACTGAAGGCGGGGATTGGAGGGGGCTGCCCGTTGGGGGAGGGGCACCCTCAATTAGAGGCGCAGCAGGCTCTGTGCAGCGGCTTGGCAAGCTGCGCACCGCGTGCAGCTCTTAGCGCGCGGTGCCGGGAAAATCTGCGATTGTCAGATGGACCGTGACAATCATGATTTTCCGTTAGGGCTGCCGGCGGGGGAGGGGGCGCCCTCAATTGGGAGCGCAGTAGGCTCTGTGCAGCGGCTACGCATGCCGGAAAGCCTGCAAAAGTGCAGGCTTTTTCCGGGAAAGTGGCTCGTTTTGGCAAAAAGCCTGCGAAAGTGCAGGAATTTTCGCCTAAAACGAGCCTAAACCCACGCGCGCGGCAAAAAGCCTGCACTTTTGCAGGAATGTTGCGCGGCGAGCGCTTTGAGAAGCAAAAACCTGCACTTTTGCAGGCTTTCTGCGCGCTTCGCCAAGCAGCTGTGCTGCCAGCTCGCTCGAGAGTGTGTGACTTTCGCTTCCGCGCTTCGCCAAGCAGCTGTGCTGCCAGCTCGCTCGAGCGCGATTGACTTTCGCTTTCGCACGTTTTGGGCCCGCATCGCAGCAAAAATCCGCCCCGTTTCCTATAAGGAATGAGGCGGATTCGGCCGGATACGTATGGATTAGAACGTCACGTTATCGGGATTCGGGCCGAGACGCTCGTTTTTGTTCAGTGCATCGATGGCGCTCATATCTTCGTCGCTGAGCTGGAAGTCGAAAATGTTCGCGTTGTCGCGGATACGCTGTTCCGTAACGGACTTCGGAATCGTCACGACGCCGTTCTGGATGTCCCAGCGGAGAATGATTTGCGCCGGCGTTTTGCCGTACTTGGCGGCAAGCCCGGCGAGCGCCGGATGATCCAGGCGGCCTTGCATCAGCGGACTCCACGCTTCCAACTGTACGCCTTTGTCTTTACAGAACTGCAGCAGCTCTTTCTGCGAAAGGTTCGGATGAAATTCCACCTGATTGACGGCCGGAACGACACCCGTATCTTCGATAATATCGTTCAAATGGTGAATTTGAAAATTGCTCACGCCGATCGCCCGCACATACCCTTGATTGTAGAGATGGACAAGAGCTTTCCAGGTTTCTCTGTATTTGCCGGGAACGGCCCAATGAACGAGATACAAATCAATCATATCAAGGCCGAGTTTTTTGCGGCTCGTTTCGAACGCTTGCAGCGTCGACTCGTAGCCCTGGTCCGCATTCCACACTTTGGTGGTCACGAAAATATGTTCACGCGGTACGCCGCTGTCGCGAATTCCTTGTCCGACGCCTTGCTCGTTGCCGTATACGGCTGCGGTATCAATGCTCCGGTATCCAACGTTTAAAGCCGTTCTGACAGCGTTGATCACTTCATCGCCTTCCTGGGATTTCCAGACGCCAAGTCCGAGCCAAGGCATTTTCACACCGTTATTGAGCGTAACTCCTTCGGTAAAAGCATGGCCTGCCTGCAAAGACATGAATGATACCTCCTTCAATTCATATGAACACATCCATCATACCACCCAAACATTGTAAATCAAAATCCGCGCCGGCGATTACTCCTGATGCGCATGAATCAGGTCCATTTTCAGCTGCCATGCTTTCGTGCTCAAATTGACGCGGTACACTTCCGGATTCAGCTTGCGCAAATATTGCGACCAGAACAGTTTTTTCTGCTCGGCATGGTATTCGCGGATTTGCTGCAGGGAGGGAAGCTCATAGACCAGCTCGCCGTCCGCAAAAATCGGCTCCAGCAGCGGCACGGCGTCATAATTTTCGATATATTTATGAATGTAGGGGTGGGTGGGATCGAACAGCTTGATCCGTTCGCCGCGCCTGATATCTTCCTCGTCGCGCAAAGCCAAATAGTCGGCTTCCGCTTTCCCCGTCTTCCGGTTGACGATCCGGTACACGTCTTTAAAACCGGGATTCGACACTTTTTCCGGGTTGCCGGAAATTTTGATGACCGGCACGTAAGCGCCGTTTTTCTCCCGGGCTACCAGCTTGTAGACTCCGCCCAATGCGGGCTGGTCGGCTGCGGTAATCAGCTGCGTGCCCACTCCCCACACATCGATGCGCGCATCCTGACCCTTCAGGTTGAAAATAATATTCTCGTCGAGGTCGTTGGATGCGACGATTTGCACATCGGGGAACCCCGCATCGTCCAGCATTTGTCTCGCCTGCTGCGACAAGTACGCCAAGTCGCCGCTGTCGAGGCGGATGCCGTTCATTTTTTTCCCCTGGCTTTGCAAATAGCGGGCAATGGTAATGGCATTGGGCACTCCGCTTTTCAAAGTATCGTAAGTGTCCACCAGCAAAGTCACCTGATCGGGCAGCACTTCCGCATATTTGCGAAAAGCTTCTTCCTCCGTGTCGTGACCCTGTACCCAGGCATGAGCGTGCGTCCCTTTGGTCGGAATGCCGAACAGCATCCCCGCCCGCAGGTTGCTTGTCGCATGGAAGCCCGCCACATAGGCGGCCCGCGCTCCCCATACGGCGGCGTCAGCCTCCTGCGCCCGCCTCGTTCCGAACTCCAGCAGCACATCGTGCGGAGCCACTTGCTTGATCCGCGACGCTTTCGTTGCGACGAGCGTCTGATAGTTCATGAAATTGAGCACGGCCGTCTCAATCAGCTGCGCTTCAAACACTCTCGCTTCCACACGGATCAGCGGTTCGCCCGGAAAAACCAGCGTTCCCTCGGGCACGCAGTGCAAATTCCCCGTGAAACGAAAACGCCTCAGCTCATCGTAAAAAGCTTCCTTGTAATTTTCCTCCTGGCTTTGCAGGTAGCGGATTTCATCTTCGCCGAACCGCAAGCTGCGGATATAATGCACAATGCGCTCCAGCCCGGCAAACACCGCGTAGCCGTTGCCGAACGGCAGCTTGCGGAAATATACCTCGAAAACGGCTTTATCGTTGAGCGAGCCTTGCGCCCAATGAGCGTACATCATGTTGATCTGATATTTATCCGTATGAAGCGTCAGGTTATCGTAGTTCATAAGAGTTCACTCCGTTCCGTTGTCCTTGCCGTTCCATGCGCTGACGACTTCTGCGCCCAGCACCGTCCGAAAATGTCCGAGCGCCCAATCATGGCCCTGCGGGTTAAAAGTCGCCGCTGCGTCCTCGTGCACGACGATCCGCAGCCCTTTGTTGTACGCATCCACCGCCGTATG
Organism: Paenibacillus sp. sgz302191; assembly: GCF_057749925.1. Lineage (NCBI taxonomy): Bacteria > Bacillati > Bacillota > Bacilli > Caryophanales > Paenibacillaceae > Paenibacillus > Paenibacillus sp. sgz302191. The sequence goes on along the minus strand of NZ_JBYLHY010000023.1, from coordinate 71,281 downwards.
CAGCACACAGATGTCTGTGCAAACGCCGGCCAAATGAACTTCGTCAATGCCCCTTGCCCGGAGCTGCAGTTCCAGGTCCGTCCCGCAAAAGGCGCTGTACCGCGTCTTATCCATCCAATATATCCGCTGCGCGTCAGCGTCATAAACTTCTTTCAGCTTCCCGTACAGCTGCCGGCCCTCGGTGCCGCGAATGTTGTGCGGAGGGAACAAGCGATGCTCGGGATGGTACGTATCCGCCTCGTCGTGCAAATCCACCGCCATGACGACAAAATCGCCCTGCCGGACGAACTGCCTTGTCAACTCGGCAATGCGCCCCTCGATGGCAATGCCGGGATCTCCGCACGGCAATTTCCCCGTTATAAAATCAACCGTATAATCGATTACAAGAAGTGCTTTCATCGTCAGTCACTCTCCTTGAAATGAGTCTTATAATTTCTATTTGATATTATCAATATGACATATTTAAAAAGAGGTGTCAACTTCTTTTCCCGGCAGCGCGAAAAAAAAATAAAACCAACTCGATTCTCTTTACGTAGTATTCATTTATGCACGATCATTTTCAGGGTCAGGGAGGCTTCTTGCTTATGACAAATGTATTTGTTCTTCAACCAACCGTTTCAATCCGGGACTCCATCCAAATGCTGGTATGGTATTTAAGAAAAAGACGGAAACTATAAATAAACGGCAGTATGCGAACGGCGCAAAAAAAAACAGTCCGGCCCGATGAGGGCGCGGGCTGTTTTTTTTTTGCGCTGGTGCCGGCTACAGGCGCGACTTTCTGATGACGTGGTTGATCACTTCCGAAAAAACGAGTCCGAACGCGATCGCGCCGGAGAGCATGAACGCTTTGGCCGCCAGCTGAACGGCCTGATCGTACTGGTTCTCGACCACGTTCCGCATAGCGTCGAAGGCCAGTCCGCCGGGAACTAAAGGTATGATGCCGGATACGCTGAAGACGATGATCGGCGTTTTATAAATTTTGGCGAACAATTGGCTCGTCACCGTCACGCAAAAAGATGCGATCAGCGTCGCCACAATCGGATCGACGGGAACTTTCAAAAAGGATATGTACAACAGCCAGCCGAACATACCGACAAAGCCGCATTGCAGCAAAGTGCCCTTCGGCACGTTGAACAGGATCGCAAAGGCGGCCGAAGCAACGAAGCTCGTCAGCAGCTGCTCGATCATCATGCGAGTCCCTCCCCGCCGTAAAAGGAAAGCACAAAGGCGATTCCCGCTCCGATGGCGAAAGCGGTCAGAAACGCTTCCGCTCCCTTCGAAAGCCCGGACACAAAATGGCCGGCCATCAAATCGCGCACCGCATTGGTGATAAGAAGCCCCGGCACCAGAGGCATGACAGAGCCGATGATCATTTTGTCCAGATCGCGGCCAAACCCCGCTTTCACGAACAAATAAGCCATCGTCCCGATCAACAGAGAAGCCAGACACTCGGCAAAAAATTTGATCGGGATCAGACGATGGATTGCGGTCAGGAACGCGAAGCCCGCTCCGCCCGCCGCCATTGCAGGGACGAAGTCGTTCCAGGTCCCGTCGAACATGATCAGGAAGCAGCCGCTCGCGATGGCTGCGGCAAAGATTTTGAGCCAAACCGGATAGCCGCGGCTGGAGGCATCGATTTCCTGGAGCAGCCGGCAAGCGTCCGCCACCGACAGCTCTCCCCGGCTTATTCTGCGGGAGACGGCGTTCACGACCGTAACTTTGCGCAAGTCCGTCGAGCGCTGCGAAATGCGGACCAACCGGGTTATAGATTCCGCACCGTCTATAGAAAAGATGATGCCCGTCGGGGTTACAAAGCTGTGGGAGTTCGCGACGCCGAAAGCATCGGCAACGCGGGTCATCGTATCTTCGACCCGGTACGTTTCCCCGCCGTTCTCCAGCATGATTTTCCCGGCCAGCAAACACACCTGGGCGATATCGTTAATGGAATGAGAAGATGGAGCCGGATGTTCCATGCGCTTGGTCTCCTGTACGGTACAAGTTTCCCCAAAAGTATAGTATACCGGGCACTCGCTTTCAAGCCGGTTTCCGTTATTTTTTAGACGCCACCACTTTTTCCACGACCCGCTTCAACGATAAGCCGGCTCTGCCCCACGATAGCTTGCTCACATCCAGCCGGCCTTGCCGGCCTTTTTGCCTGCACAGCGCCGGATTCCTATAAGCGGTCCGCATCTGCCTTTTCAGGCTGGCGATATCGACCTCCGCCCATCGCTGGCCTTTTTCGGCAAAAAATTTGCGAAATTGATACGCTATCGATTGTCCTCCTCTCATTTTAACCACCGGATTCATTAATTTATAGTTGATCAAAAATGAATTTTTACGGGTCAGGAAATCCATGTGCCCGCCCCACCCGGTAGCGATAACGGGAACGCCGCTTGACAACGATTCAAGGAACGGCAGGCCGACGCCTTCTCCGCGGGTAGGAAGCACAAACGCATGGCCGAGCGTATAGACCCCTTTAAGCCGTTCAGGGGACAAATGCCGGGCAATGACCTTGACCGGAGCCGTCTGCTTGCGGATGCCAAGCTTCTTTTTATAGCGCTTAATCCGGTTCAAAATCCATTGTTCGTTTTCAAAAAGGCCAGTTCCGCTCGTTTTGATGACGAGCATTACCTTGTCGGCCGGGGAAAATTCTTCCCAAAACGCGCGCAGCAAAGCTTCGGGATTTTTGCGGTGCTGGAAGCCGAATACGGATACGAAAATAAACTTCCCCTGCGAGCCGGGCAGCGGCATCTTCTTATTGCCGGGGTGATATTTTCTCGTATCGACGCCATGGGGAACGATGAATATTGGAACCTTAACGCCGCTGTTTCTCAAGGCTTGCCTGTTTTGAACCGAGGGCACGCATATGGCGTCGAATTTATTTATGTTCGGCCGCCACCGGTTCGGTATTTTCGTCGTTTCCCAAACCGTATTCAAAATGATATGGTCAAAATGCTTTCTTTCCTTTTGGATATTTATCATATATGGGAAGAAATGGTAAATTAAAACCCGGCGCTTGTTTGTTTTTCTGCCGCCAGGCGATCCGTTCGTCTGCGGCTCCGTTCGGATGTCGACGCCCCGCCGTTTTAACGCTCGAAAGTATTCCCTGCTCGCTATGCCCAAGCCGCTTGCTTTGCGCATCGGGCCTTTCCAGACGCATTGATACTGGATCATCGGCTTCCCCCCTTTGGCGTTCTCGTATACCATTTGCGTTTGTGAAAAGAGACGGACCTGTACTTTGCCGCCAGGTTCCGCAGCTGCAAAGATGAAAGCTGCCGGGCGTTCATATTCAGGCTTTTGTTCAAAGCAGGCTTGAGAATGAGCGATCCCGGGGACCTAGCATACAGAAAGTTCCCGTACGTTTCAAATTCCGAAAACGAAAACTGCTTCGTTTTGTCTATGTTCCGCAAAATCGCGGAATACCAGCGCGTATTATGCTTCGCTTCGATCGCTTTTTTCAACCTGGCGAGCTTCGCTTTCTCAAACAACATGTAATGGGTGACGAAGGACCTGGGGGAGAGGGGCTTTTTTTTCAACAACTTGCGATACGTATTAAAATATTCATTCTGGCTCCAGTTTCTGCAAAAGAACACCGTCTTGCCGCCCGATTTGAAAACGTGCGGGCGGATGAACACCGTATCGGCGTCGATAACCAGATAAGCGTCCGATCGGCAGACGGAATCGCCGCCCAGCTTCAGGAGCTGCTGGTACAGCCAGCCGGAGCGGTCCCATTTGGCGGAGCGGTAGCGGATATGATTTTTGGTAATCGGGAGAACTGTATTTTCGTCGACGAATTTGCACTGTTTATCGCGGCACAGCTTCATCAATTTTTTGCTTTTGGGAGCTACGATGAGGATGCTTCCGATCGGATGCTTCACATGTTTTCTTGCGGCATCGATGACATAGGGGAGGGTCGCCAAATCTTTTTCGATCGCCGGAATCAGGATGTCTATTCGCGAACTGCTGCTTGCCATATTTTCATCTCCATTTAGCTCGGTTGGATTATGATATGTCATTGCAGAGCAAAAGGAATGGGGCAATGCCCCCGCTATTTCAGGATTATCCCTCCGGCACGCTCAAGTCTTCTTTTCGCTTCCTATTCGATAAACCTAACACGCCTTGTAAATAATTATTGAAGCTTTTGGCGGATTATGTAAAAATAAATAAGGTGAATATCCTCTTTTTGGATGGATGCAGAACAATAACGAATGAAGGCGGTAGAACACATTGAGTAATCTTCAAACTATGGTCAACGAAGAAGTAAGCGCAAAAAATTATGTGCAGGAAGTGTACGAATCCGTTGTGAAACGCAATCCTCACGAAAGTGAGTTTCATCAAGCGGTAAAGGAAATTCTCGAGTCGTTAGTCCCTGTCATTGCCAAACATCCGAAGTATAGACAAAACGGCATTCTGGAACGGATCGTCGAACCGGAACGGTTGGTTTCCTTCAGAGTGCCTTGGGTAGACGACCAGGGTACGGTCAGAGTGAATCGCGGATTCCGCGTACAATTTAACAGCGCTATCGGCCCGTTCAAAGGCGGACTGCGGTTCCATCCTTCCGTGAATGCCAGCATTATCAAATTTCTCGGATTCGAGCAAATCTTCAAGAACTCTCTTACAGGCCAGCCGATCGGCGGCGGCAAGGGCGGATCCGACTTTGATCCGAAAGGGAAATCCGAAGGGGAAATCATGCGGTTTACCCAAAGCTTTATGACCGAATTGTACAAATATATCGGCCCCGACACAGATGTGCCTGCCGGAGATATCGGCGTAGGAGCCAGAGAAGTCGGATACATGTTCGGCCAGTACAAACGAATCCGCGGCAACTATGAAGCCGGCGTATTGACCGGTAAAGGCATCGTTTACGGCGGCAGCCTTGCTCGCACGGAAGCTACAGGTTACGGAGCCGTTTATTTCGTCAATGAAATGCTGAAATCTAAAGGATTGAGCTTCGAAGGCAGCACCGTTGTCGTTTCCGGCTCAGGAAACGTGGCTATTTACGCGATGCAAAAGGCTGCCGAACTGGGAGCGAAAGTCGTAGCTTGCAGCGATTCCAACGGCTATATTTATGATAAAGACGGGATTCAGCTTGAGACGGTTCGGAGACTGAAGGAAGTCGAGAGAGTGCGCATCAGCGAGTACGTCAAAGAGCACCCGAACGCGATTTATGTAGAAGGCTGCCGCAACATTTGGACGATCCCGTGCGATATCGCGCTTCCGTGCGCCACGCAAAATGAAATTGACGAAACGTCGGCAGCTTTGCTGGTGAATGGCGGCGTTAAAGCGGTCGGAGAAGGCGCCAACATGCCTTCCACCTTGGAAGCTATCGACGTCTTCTTGAAGGCGAACGTGCTGTTCGGTCCCGCCAAAGCCGCAAATGCGGGAGGCGTAGCGGTGTCTGCGCTGGAAATGTCGCAAAATAGCATGAGGTACTCGTGGAGATTCCATGAAGTTGACGACAAGCTCCATGATATTATGAAAAATATTTATCGAAATGCCGTCAACGCTGCAGAGGAATACGGCCACCCGGGCAATCTCGTAGTAGGCGCCAACATTGCCGGATTTATCAAGGTTGCGGACGCCATGCTCGCGCATGGAATCATTTAATCGCATTTATACAATTTGCGGAAATCCCCTCCATGATCTTTTTCAGGAGGGGATTTTTCACGTTCGCGGCCGCGCTAATTCGACAAGAAAAAAAATTTATTTTAATTCTAGGCGCAAAAGGTGTAAAATAAACAGAGATGGTTGAAAGACGATTACACCATGTTCGTTGTCGCTTCATTTATTCACCGAGAATAAGCTGTGATGCCCTTCAAAAAAGAACGGCATTCTTGCCGTCTCATATGTGAAAAATGTTACAATCCTCTGGACATGCGGCTTTCGTTGAGTGGTTGGTTAACACAATCGAAACAGCAACCTACATTTTAATTTTACGCAAAGGAGGACGTTTTCTTATGTCACAAACAGCTCAACAAGAGGTAGCTGTAAGCCTCGCGGAAGAAAAAAAATCGCTCGACGTACTGGATCAGTTATTGAAGCCGGAGGTTCAGCAATCTTTGACCGTATTGGTGGAAAACCTGCCTAAATTGGCCGAAATGGTAACGCTGATGACCAAAGCTTACGATTTTGCCCAAAATATCGCGACGGATAAAGTGCTGATCAACGATTTTGCGCAAGGAATCGGCGAATTCGTCAAACCGGTACAAGAGAAAGCCAAAGATATCGCGCAAGCGGCTATCGAAGCCGGCGAACGCTCGAAAGCCGAAGCAAGCTCCACCGTCGGCCTGTTCGCTATTCTCAAAATGATGAAAGATCCCGAAGTGCAAAAAACGCTTCGTTTTGCTCAAGCTTTCCTGAACGTGCTGGCTGAGCGCAAAACCGCAAACTGATACCAACGGATTCGTTGACAAATAATGGAGGATGGACATGTCGAAACAAGTTTTGATTCTGGGCGCCGGTTATGGCGGAGTTCTTACGGCTTTAACGGCACGCAAATATTTGTCGGCAGCGGAAGCGAACATTACGATTGTTAACCGTTTTCCGACTCACCAAATTATTACCGAACTGCATCGTCTTGCAGGAGGCACAATTGAAGAGCAAGCGGTTGCGCTTCCTCTCAGCAAGCTGCTAGGCGACAAAAATATAAACATTGTTGTTGATGGAGTTAAAGAAATCAAACCGAACGACAAGCGTGTCGTTCTCGAAAGCGGCGCCGTACACAGCTACGATGCGCTTATCGTCTCGCTCGGCAGCGAAACGAACTACTTCGGCATTCCGGGACTGGAAGAAAACAGCCTCGTCCTGAAATCGGCCGCCGACGCCAAACGCATTCGCGAGCATGTCGAAGCCCGTCTGGACGCTTACAAAAAATCCGGCAATAAAGCCGATGCGACGATCGTTGTCGGCGGCGGCGGCTTGACCGGCGTCGAGCTTGTCGGCGAATTCGCCGACAAACTTCCTGAAGTTTGCCGCAGCAAAGGCATCGACTTTAACGACATTGCGCTGTACTGCGTAGAAGCCGGTCCTTCCATTCTGCCGATATTCCCGAAAGTGCTGATCGAGCGCGCGGTAACGAGCCTCGAGAAACGCGGCGTGAACTTCATCACAGGCGTTGCCATTACGGAAGCGACAAAAACGGCGGTATCGCTGAAAGACGGCCGCACGATCGAGTCCAGCACGATTATTTGGACAGGCGGCGTAAAAGGCAATCCGGTTGTCGGCAGCAGCGGCCTTGCCGAAGACCGCGGCCGCGCGACGGTTACACCGACGCTGCAATCGACTTCGCATTCGGATGTATTCCTCGCAGGCGACTGCGCGGTTGTATTCCCTGAAGGCGGCGACCGTCCTTATCCGCCGACAGCGCAGCTTGCTTGGCAGATGGGTGAAACCGTCGGCTACAACCTGTCCGTCCTGTTCAAGGGCGGCGTTATGGACAAATTCGTGCCGGTATTCTCCGGAACGCTGGGCAGCCTTGGCCGCAAAGACGGCGTCGGCATGATCGGCGGCAACGGCACGCAGCTCAAAGGTTTGCCGGCCACACTGATGAAGGAAGCGAGCAACATCCGCTACCTGTCCCACATCCACGGCCTGTTCGCACTCGCTTACTAATTGGCACCCACCGCGGCCGCGCGGGGTAAGGACGCTGGCGAAGGACCCGTGGACGGTGGTGCTGGCGCTGGCATCAACCTTACTGGCGCCAGCACCAGTGCAAAAAACCTGCAAAAGTGCATCTTTTTGCCCGTTGATGCCCCTTTCCTTCAAAAATTCCTGCAAATGTGCAGGCTTTCCCGCTAAAATTCGGGCTCCAGGCCCGTCATGAGCGGAAATTCCTGTACTTTTGCAGGCTTTGCCTCCATTCCGGCTTCGGCCGCTGTAAAAGCCTGCACTTTTGCAGGCTTTTGCTCTCGCTGCCAAGCCGGGCACCACAAAAACGCCGGAGACGTCATCGTCTCCGGCGTTTTTGCATTCGTTTCGGCGGCATCGCGCTCGTGCCCGCGCTCACAGGCACGGGCGTTAGTGCGCACTTGGAGCTGCTGAACACCGGCGTACTGGCGTAGACACCGATGGTGGGTGGCACGTCACCAGTTCAGCGGCATCGCACCCGCACCTGCGCCCGTGCCCGCGCCGCACTCACACTTTGCCCCCGCGCTCTAGCTCACGCCGCACCTACACTCGCACCGCGCCCTTACTCACACACGCACCCGCCTCTGCGCCCACCACCCTACACGTCGTACTCAAGCCTTCGTCTCGCCTGTACGATAAAATCAAGCGGCGTTGGAATTTCCTCCGGAGTGTATTCTACAGCCCCGATCTTCAGGTTCAGTTCGACCTTGTATTTGTCGGCAAAATCAACGTTATTAAACGTTGTTACATTTTGCTTCAACCGGTCGATGACGACCGACGCTCCTTCCCGGTCCGTGAAGAGCAGCATGCCCCAGGTCGGGTTCTCCTTGTCGAACAAGTATAAGGAGTCGTTCGTACGGATGCTCGTCTGGCTCAGCCTCGATACGTCCCGGATCGCCTCCGTCATCTGCTCTTCGCTGATCAGTCGCCGCAATTCGTCCCAGTACTTCACGTTGATGACGAGCAGCGTCAGCGGGATTTTGTAGCGGACCGACAGCGCCATGAAAATAGCGGCGTCATTTTGAAACGAGCGGCTGTTTTTCAAATTTGTGTTTTCATCCATGGTTGCGAGCCGCGCGTTCGTTTTTTGCAGCTGATCGTTTTCGCTTTGCAACTGCTTGTTCGCCAGTGTCAGCATCCACGTCACGACGGTGAACGCCGGAGTGATGACGAGCCAAAAATAGCTCTGTCCCCCGACAAGAGCGCCTTGAACGACGCTTTGGTACAAAATAAACGTACCGTAGCCGAAAATAAAGACGATATTCAAAATCAGCCCCGTCGTCACCGTCGTAAAGTAAGTGACGACCGCAATAAGGAAGGCTACGTTCAGGAATATGATGTTTTGGATGTAACGATTGGGATCGCCGGACGTGAACACAATGCTGATAAAACAGAGCACGAACAGCAGCAGGAAGGCGCCGTCCGACAGCAGGCTACTTTGATTGCGTTTCATCGCTCTCCCTCCGTTTCTTCCGGTATTTGCGAATCATGAGAATCAGCGACATCAGGACCAGAACCATGGTCAGCACGGCCGCGGCCATAAATCCGAGCACATCGGTCCGCGCGAGCACGTCGCTCACGAGCGTGGATTGCTGCTGGCCCGCCTGCTTTTTGAAGCGGTACGCGTTGATATTGCCGTCCTTGTCCGCAATGACGCCGTCCCCGTATACTTTCCACATCGTGCTTTCGCTGGCGATCGATTTGGAAGCCAGGTAGTAATACTCGGAGCCGGCGCCTGTGACAGCCAGCAAGCCGTGCCCGCTTTTCAAGGGCGAATCGATAAGCTGCAGCGTGCCGATCCGCTTGCCGTAACCGGCATCAATGCTTATTTTTTCGTTGGATACAATGCCGCTGCCGTCCGGACTATACCGGAAATAAAGCTTGCCGTTATTGTCGCGGATCAGCTTGTTGTTCTGATACGTCCCGATCGCAATAATGTTGCGGTCCTGCAAATCGGCCGGCGCGGCGCTGTCTGCGAAAAACCGGACTTCGCCCGTATTGCCTTCCGCGTACCGTCCCAGCAGGTTGAACAGATTGGATATGGTCCGGTACGTGTACCCATCAAGCTGCTCCGGCAGCACGACCGCAACCTGGTTGTAAATGCCGTCGCGCAGGAACGGATACGGATAATTGTTGAACAGCAAATCGGTTCTGTCTTTCATGTTCAGCTGCAGCAGCGAATCTTTGGAGACGAATGCCCACGGCATTTGGTCTTGGTTCTGCGTGCAGGGAGCGTTTTTCAGCTCCAGGTCAAATGCGGCCGTGACGGAAAAGTTGCCGGCAATATCGAGATTTTGCGGAATCGTCAGCGTCAGCGTGTCGTTATTGGCCAGCTCTTTCGTTAATTTTTTGCTGCCGATCGGTGTATTATTGACGAGAACGGTCACCATGGAGCGGTCAAAATCGAGATTTTGCGCATAGCGGAAATCGAGGCTGATTTTGCTGGCGTCCGCAATAGCCCGGTTGGCCGGCATCGGCACGAAGTACGTTTTCTCCTGGTGCATCGGCCCCTTCAATTCGTCCCCGCCGGCAGATAGCGGCACGTTTTTGCTGATGCTTACCGGAGGCGTTGACACATCCGTTTCGGCATCCACCACTTTAGCGTCGCCGTCCAATTGCCCCATCAACGTCTGATTGGCCGCTAAACGACCGGCTTTAACCAATAAAGCGGGGTCCTGGGACGTGATGACGAGCGTCGGCTGCGTATCCTTATTCACCAGTTGAATCAGCGCCTGTTTGCTCAAATCCCGGGAACCGAGCAAGCTTTTAATATCGCCCGGCAAGTTGTCATACAAAGCTACGGCCACGACAGCCGTCTTATCTTTCAAATTATCCGCGGTGTATGTAAGCAGCGGGATCGTTTTGTCTTTCACGCCGTTTGCTTTGGCATAGCCGGACAGCGCGTACACCGCCGCTTCCAATTCGGTCTGGTTGCTGCGCTCCGGCACCGCAACCGCATTTTGACCCTGAATCACGGTGTCCATCCCGGTAAAATGCCGGTTAAAATCGCTGATGCTTCCGGTAAGCGGCGCTTTCGTATGCTGCACATCGACGCTGGAAGTGCTGTAAAGCTGGAGCCAATTGTCTTGCGACTGATCCGGCGTACAGGCCATGACCTCGTTCACCGTCTGAATCGAGCCTTCGATGGATAGCGTGTTCGTGCCTTTGATCACCAGCTCCTTGGGCACTGTAACCGTCAGACGCTGCTTGGGATCGTCGCTGACCGCAGGTCTGAACGAATAAAAATGAGTTCCGTTCATCACCAGTGTAACGCTTGAGCGGTCGTTTTTCGTTAAAGGAGATGCTTTGTAATCCAGATTCACCGTCACGCCGTCGACATTCCAATATTCGGGTATTTGAAAATACACTTGCTTGGATGACATCAACCCCGACAAGGAGGTGTTCGTATCCGTTAAAGACATGACGTAGCCGGTCGGATTCGCCGCCCCCGCTTCTTCGGCCGAAGCCCCGGGGAGCTGTGAGAAAAGCAATGACAAGCAGGCCATCCATGCGACGATCACTCGTTTGTTCACGTGTCTTCTGTCCCTTCTTAATAACGTTCGGTTTTGTACCATTTGAATTCCCGTTTCAACAACCGCTCTTTGAAAAACGTGATCAAGCCGTATGCCGCGACAACCATCCACATTTGACAATAGGAAACGTACATGAGCATGATGATCCACACGTTGGAAAACCGCATTTCCCCCTTTTCCGTCGTTAATGTCATATAAGTGCCAACGATAAAAAGCAGAATGGCCAGCATCCATAAAAACGAGCTGAAACCGGCGATCGTCGTATACACGTAGCCTAATGCATGAAGAATCAGCAGCAGATCGGACATGACCAGCGAAGTAAGCATCAAAAAATAGATCGATAAAAAATAAATGATATCGAAGCGGATGTTCTTCGCCGAGCGTTTGAACAGCAGCCGGGTATTTTTCACAAGCACATAAACATTGCCTTTTACCCAGCGCGTCCGCTGCCTGAACCACACCTTGACCGTTTGCGGTTCCTGCTCCCAGGTAACGGCTTTCGGCTGAAATTTGATCCGGTAGCCGAGCAAATAAATTTGAAAGCTGATTTCGGTATCCTCGGCCAGCGCGTTAATGTCCCAGCCGCCGATGCTTTCCACGATGTGGCGCCTCATAATAAAATTGGTGCCCGGAATGGTGCACAGTTTGAACAGCTTCCACCGCCCGGCTTGCGCCATCCATTGAAACGACAGCGTCTCTATATTAATAAACCGCGTCAGCAGGCTTGCATTGCGGTTGCGGGTACGGAACTTGCCGATTACCGCACCGAGCGAGCGGTCGCGCGTAATCTCGGCGACAAGGTAACGCAGCGCCTTTCGCTCCGGCGTATTGTCGGCATCGTAAATGGCGATCAGCTCGCCTTTGCTTCGCGCGAACCCGATGTTCAGGGCGTTGGATTTGCCTTTGCCTCCCGTTAACGCGTCCGTGTTGATGACATGCAAATTGCGATCCGGATAACCCGCCTGCAAATTCCCGAGCAGGGTGCTGCTGTTGTCGGAAGAATTGTCGTTGATGACGATAATTTCATACCGGTCGTGCGGATAATCGAGCGCCAGCAGCGCCTCAACCGTCTGGCCGATCACTTTGGCCTCGTTGTGGGCGGGCACCAAAATCGAGACGAACGGCGCCTCTCCTTCAATGTCCGGCGCGGCTTCGTTCTCGTTCTGCATATAGTACAAGTAACCGGCGATAATAAGGGCGACGTTCACAAGCAGCAGCGACCAAATACACGTAACTGCAATCAGCATTAAAATGTCGGCAATAGTCATAACGTCTCCTATTTGAAAAATTTACGTTTGTACAGCCGCGACCCGATCGTGAAAAAGAATCCGAAAATAAGAAGCGTCGCCAAAATAATGACCATAAACACATTATTTTGCACATTAAACAGCGTCGTTAAACTTTGTTTCTGTGCTTCCGCGTAAGCGTACTTCGGACTGATTTCCTGCAAAGTGCCGTTCAGATCCAGGCTTTTTCCGTCAAGCAGCAGTACGCTGCCGCGCGAAGCAATCGAATGAGCGTCCGTATGTACCGCATGAGCGCCGTCCTTATAATCGGCAAACGTAATCCAACTGCCGGAGAGCGTCCGGACGGCCTCATCGAGCTGCGCCTCATTCTCGAAGAAATCCATCGTGACCGCCGTATCCATCGGCAAGGATTGCACGGCTTTGCCTTTGCGGTCAAACTGCTGCAAAAAACCGGGCCCCACGCTGTACATTGAGGACGCGAACGGCTGAGATTCGTTCGTTTGCGCCTTGTAAAGCGGCCGAACGCTCGGAAACAGCACGGCGGAATCGAAAAAACCGGTTCCAGCCGCCGCATACTGCCGGTCATACGACCAATACAACTCCGCGCCCATACCCAGCGGGGCAACTCCGTACTCGGCCAGCCGGTCCACGAAAGCCGCCATCTTCGCTTTCAGCTCGGGATCGTCCTGATTGATCGCCTGGGCCACGACAGGCGCGTTCACCAAAATACTGCCGTTTCTGGACTGCACATATTTCAGCGTCTCCAGATAGCGCTGCATGGCCGGGTAGTCCGTATTCGCAAATACAGGACTTGCGCTGACGACAAAAGGAATGCCGGCATCGTACAGCTTATCGGCTAGCTTCACCAATAGATCGAGATTGGAGAACGGAGAAATCGCCTTGAATACGAGGTAAGTATGACTCTCCCCGCTAACCCCCAGCCAGTCCCTGAGCAAGGAGGCCAGCGCCAGCTCGCTCAGGTTGCCCTGCTCGAAATAAGGCGCATAGGCCAAACGGCCGGCGCTGACCGCAAAGGGCGCTGACCAATCGCCGCTTTCCGACGTAACTGCACCGTACGTGGCGCCTGAGCTCCTTACGATATAAGGCATATTGTGCACGGCGATCGACGATTGCGAGAACTGGCCGGCGGCCAGCCGGACCATATCCCGGCCCGTCGTCTTCGTCTGAAGGCCCAGCTCTTGCTGCAGCTTCGAGGGGGCGTCCGCTCCAATATGCAATAAGCCGCCTTCGTAGGCCTCCAAGTCGTGCGCGTAAGCCTCGTTCGCAACGGCCAAATCGGCCGCATTGCGGACCTCGATCACTTTGGCGAACTGCCTCATAGTCCCTTGGCTGTAGCTGTCGAAAGTTGTGAGCGCAACTTTTGCGCCGAAGGGCGCCAGCAGCCGCTGGAGCGATTCGATATTGCCTTCTCTGGGCGATTCTTTGGCCAAGCTGTCATAGACGAGCAGGACGTGGACAGGCTCCCGCCCGGACGCATGGACATAGGAAAAGGGAAGCGCGAGCAGCATGCAGACGGCCAGGATCAGTGTCTTAAAAAGGGTTCGCATACGCATGCCCGCCTCCACTTTTGTCAACGTTTCTGCGAGCTTCGGCGACAGCGTCTTCAGGCTCCGCTTCTTGCTCGCTTTGCCACAAGCGCCGTCTGATCGCATCGGCGACCGTTAAAAAAGTAACGAAATCGAAAGCCGCCGTAAACAAAAATTCGTGCTTCGCCAAATCGGCGTCCCCGGCCCCGACAATCGAAACGGCGATGCCCGATAAGCCGAAAAGTATCATCGTGACGACGAGCGGCAGCCGCAGCGCCGCTCTGAACCGCCTCGCTCGGACGGCGGAAATAAAGGACGGCGAATACAAGCCGACAACGAGAATCGTCCAGATGACGATGAAGCCGAACGTTTTCGGGGAAAGCGCCTCTTTGATCGTGCTGTATCCCGAGAAAAACGCGGTTTGCGCTCCAAAAGGCTTACCGACCGACTTTTCATAATTGCCCATAGCCGCCGGGCGAATCGTAAACGCATTTTTGGCGGCCAATTCCAGCATTTTGCCGGCTTGGTCGGGATGGCTCATGTAGTAAACCAGAATCGAGCCGAAGCCGTACCGGCTGTAAAAATTTTTGTCCAGCAATTCGGAATTGACGTCTACCGTCGAGTAGGGCTCGTAATAAATGGTCCCCTTCAACAGTGCGTACTGCTTGTCCATGCCGAGCGACTCCAGCGCCGCTTCCGGATCGGCGGATTCCATGAGCACCCCCCGGGCCATCGCATGGTATTTGTTGATGTTGACAAACTCTTTCGGAATCCATACGTAAGCAGCCGTTCCCGCCAGCAGCAAAACGACCAGCGAGGAAGCTGCCAGCGCGCGAAACGTTCTTGTTTTGCCGATGAACACAAGAAAGACGCCGACAATGGCGACGATGACGCCAACAGGTGCATTTTGCTGTTTGCTGGTCGTCAGCAGAAGGGCGCTGACCGCGAACACGGCCAGCATGACGTAATCGTTGTACCGTTTCCGGTAAAGCAGCAGTGCCGATGCAAACATAAACACCATCGTCACCAAAACGACGCTTTCGCTGAAAAACGAATTGAAGTAAGCCGTGTATGCCGTATCGCCAAACATAAAAACAGCGAGCAGCGCAATCGGATAACCGAATTTCCGGGGAATTCGCCACGTCAGACTCTCCACCAGCAAATAAATCCCGATCGTATACAGCGCGGTGAAAATGACCGACTGAACACGAATATCAAACACCTGTCCATGGACAAACAGCCCGTTCAGCCAAATGGCGAGCTTGATAAACAGCGATTGCGAGGAGAACAACGTGGAGCCGTTCTCGTTGTAGTATTGAAATATGCCGTACTCTTTGACAAAGTAGCCCAAGTACTGGCTGTTGTAGTCGGGCGCATTAAAGTACAGACCGTTGCTGTACAAAATACGGAAATAATCCCCGTTATCCGCCATTCCGATATAGGGCGGCACGTACAGCGCAATCGCCGTAACCAGCAAAACGCCGGCCGCCGCCAAAAAAGCCGGAGATATGTAGTGGCTGAACGCGGCAAATGCCCGCTGAACGTAATGTTTGGCTTTATCGCCTGCCATGCTCTGCGCCTTCCTTCCATCTTCATTCATCGTTAGCCAATTAGTACGCATATGCGAGCAGTGCCATCAAATTATCAAAAGAATACGCCTGCTGCGCGGCGGTATCGCCGAACCCTCCGTTCAGCGGACTGCTTGCATCGGCAATTTGAAATTGGTTCATTTTGCGGATGCTGTCCCCGTATAGCTCCTGATCCCCAATCCGTGAGCCGATCATCGCCGCTATGGCGTAAATGGCTGTCGACTGAACATCGTTCAGCGGCTTGCCGTCACGCGTGTACTGCCCGAACAATGCGCCCTGCTTCACTTTTTCTTTCAAATAGCGGATGCTCGCCGGCTTCTGTTCGCGAATTTCCGCCAGCGCCAAAATCGTCAGCAGCGATTCCACCGTGTTAATATTTTCGGAGCTGTACGCTTTCTTATCGTATTGATACCGCGTTTCATAAAACGGGAACGAATCGGACAAATAGCCGCCCTGCACGATTTGCCGCATGTTAGCCGTAAGCTTTTGCCCCTGCTTCGGGGAAAGCGGGAGCTTTTGCAGCGCCCTGAAATCGACATAACACAGCGTAACAAACGCGTTGGTCGTTCCGTAAGCTTCGTCGTAAAAATCATACAGGCTGCCGTCTTTCACATTATGCTCGTAAAAACGGCTGCCATAAGTTTGGGCTTCGCTCTTATACCGGTCGCTATTGAACGCCTCCCCGGCTTCGTCCAGCGCCCGGATGATCCGCAAATCGTCCACCGCCGCGTTGACCGTATACCGCTTTTGCAGCGCGGGACTGTAACGGTAGCTGAACCCGGTCTTGAGGTCAAAAGTTTGCTTGGCGCGCTCCCATTCCCGATCAAAGGCATCCTGCTGCCCGGTGAGCGCGTAGTAGCGCATCAGCAGACCGGCCGACTCGCTTAACACCTCGTGCCCAGACGCCGCTTCCCCGCTCTGGCCGGTATCGCGGTAATTCGTAAACACGCCGAACCGGCCGGAAAGCCCGGAGACGATAAATTGCTGCAAAGCCTGCCGCTTATCTTGCATCTGCAGGTCGTCCCCGTAATGATGCCTGGACTGCACAGCCGCGCCGGAGGCGGCGTCAGAGTCTTGCGCGGACGGGTCCGGTCTCTGGCAGGCCGTAAGCACGCAAACGGATAGTATGATGCTCATGTAAAAAACAACGCTCTTTTTCGCAACGCTCACCCCCTAACGAACTATATGGAATATTGTATAATTTTGTATGATTTTATCGAAAAATGGGTCATTTTCATAGTATAGCGAACCATATCCGACTGTTGCTGTCAACACAATTGTTTTCATTGTATATTTTTACGGTCCCGATATACTAACTATACCAAATACTTCTCACAAATTTCTCTACAAATTGTCGAATCGTAGCGAAAAAAATAAAAAAAGCCGAACATATCGTTCGGCGGCCCAAGCAGCCCAAGAAAGTCACGGCAATTTGTTAGGGCGGGGGAACCAGCGGGGCCCGCGCGCCTCTCCCGGCGCAGGTCGAGGAACTGCGTAACTGGGCAGTGGCAGGGAGCAGCTTGGCAAGGGAAAAACCTGCAAAAGTGCAGGTTTTTCCTTGGAAATCGGTTCGTTTTGGCGAAAAACCTGCGAAAGTGCAGGTATTTTCGCTGAAAGTGAACCTGAGCCCATGTCTCCGCTGAAAAGCCTGTACTTTTGCAGGAATTCAGCGTGGCCAGCGATCTAGGATACAAATTCATGTATTTTTGCAGGTTTTCTTCGCGCAGCCAGGCAGATTGTGGCTACCGCCTCTGACGCGGCGTGGCCCCCAACGTATCGTTCGGCTGCGGATTGTTCAGCTGTCGGGTCGGGCATGAGCGCCTTCAACATGCGGTTAAAACAAGACGGGCAGCTTCTCCAGCCCCCTTAATATGAGATGCGGGCGCCACGCCAACTCCTCGGCTGGAACGGCCAGCCGCAGCCCGGGCAGCCGGCGGAGCAGCGTGGCGATGCCGATCTGCCCTTCCAGCCTGGCCAGCGGCGCGCCCAGGCAAAAGTGAATACCTTGGCCGAACGCCAAGTGGCGTATGTCCCGGCGCGTAATGTCCAGCCGCTCGGGGTCGGCGAACTGCTCCGCATCGCGGTTGGCGGATGCGAGCACGACGAGCACCGTCTCTCCGCGCGGAATAACCGCGCCGCACAGCTCCACATCCTCGCCCGCAAAACGGGGAGTCGTCATTTCCACCGGGCTCGTATACCGCAGCAGCTCCTCGATCGCATTCGGCAGTAACGACGGATTTTCCGCCAGCATTCGCAGCTGTTCGGGATGCTGCAGCAGCGCAAGCATACCGTTGCCGAGAAGATTGACGGTCGTTTCGTGGCCGGCAATGAGCAGAAGGACAATCATCGCCAGCAGCTCGCTTTCATTCAGCTTCTCCCCCGCTTCCTCTACCGCGACAAGCGCCGAAATGAGATCGTCCCGCGGATCGCTGCGACGGAGGGCGAACAGGCTGCGCAAGTAATCGGCCAATGCGGCCGATACGGCCAGCTGCCTTTCATCCGGTTCGACGATTTCGGAACCGGCCACCAGATCATCCGACCACGCCCGGAACATGTTGCGGTCCTCATACGGAATGCCGAGCAGCTCTACGATCACCGTGATCGGCAGCTGGTAGGCGTAAGAGGCAATCAAGTCCATCGTCCCCTCGCCTTCCACAGCGTCCAGCAGCTCGTCGGCAAGACGCTGCACACGGTCGCGCAGCTGCTCGATCATCCGGGGAGTAAAAGCTTTGTGAACGAGCTGCTTGAGCCGCGTATGATCCGGCGCATCCAGATCCAGCATGTTTTGCGAGAACGCCTCCAGCACTTCCGGTTTGGGCGGTATTTGCTCACGTTCTTCCGGCGTCATCGCGTTCCGCACGTCTTTGACGAATCGGCCGTCCTTCAGCACGGACAACGCATCAGCGTACCGGGTAACGAGCCACAACCCCTGGCCGTCCGGCAGCGCAATGCGGAATACGGGAACGTTTTCGCGCAAGTAAGCGTAGGTCGGGTAAGGGTTCTTTTTAAAATCAGGGCTGAATACATCGATCGATTCCAATTGCATGGGGCAAGCACCGCTTCCTTTTTAATAGTGAATTTAAATTCATTTTTAAAAGAAAAAAATAAATTCCCTGCCTTTTGGAAATACACCATTGCCAAAAGGTGTTTATTAGTGAATTTAAATTCACTTTTAAGATAGCGCTTGGCTCGTGAAAAGTCAAGGCAATCTTTTACTGCTCTCCGCCCTTCGCTGCCGATGTAAATGCTGCAAAAAATCTGCGGCAAAGCAATGCTTCCATTTTCTTTGCCGCTAATGCTCCATCACTTTTACACATCTATATCGATTACTTTCACAAACGCTACAAAACATTTAATAATCTGATCGCTTTTAAGAATGATAAATATGATGACAGGCGGGAAGCCAAAGACAAATGCTCCTAACAACGATGCCGGTAAAATCAACATCCACATAAAAATAATATCGTTATACATGGGCAAGAGGATGGCTATGAACTGCTGGCTCTTAGCCAGTTTGAATTATTATTTTTAGATTTGTATAAAAATACGATGGCCAAACACGGATTCATTCCAAAGATATTACCGCTATACTTGTCACTGGGCCCCATTGCCGCGACAAATGGCTTGTCGCTTTTTTACAATACAGACCCGGCTGTTCTTATGTACATTAATAATCGACGATGGCCTCATAAAAAGCTTTTCAAGGAGGAAAAACAAATGTATCATACGATTAGCGCATTTGCCGCCGAATGGAAGGCCGAGACGGAAGCAACCGGACGCTTAATGGATGTTCTCACCGGTAGCGCTGCTTCATGCGGTAGAAACCCTATGGAGCGACGAGGATTTGCTGATCACGCACGACGCGCACGGCGAAGTATGGTCCAACGCAAAATCGTTGCATCTGCTGGTCCAACATGAAATGCATCATCGCGGGCAAATGACCGTGCTTATGCGTCAAGCGGGGCTGCGGCCGACCGGAATCTATGGCCCTACGCGCGAAGATTGGATGGATAACGGCCAAGAGCCTTATTTATAAAAAGCAATGGAGGAAGATGCCGGAATGACAATTTATATCGCGCTGCTGCGGGCTATTAACGTGAGCGGACATAACAAGATTAAGATGACCGAGCTGAAAAGCGCATTGGAAGCGATTGGTCTTGACCGGGTACAGACGTACATTCAAAGCGGCAACGTCCTGTTCGAATCGCCGGACAGCCCCGAGCAGCTGCGCCGGCGGATTGAGGAAGGAATCCAAGGGGCTTTCGGGATTTCGAGCACCGTTGTTTTAAGAACCGCAGAAGAACTGGACCGAATCATCGCGGACTGCCCTTATGCGGATCTCGTTCTGGCGGAAAAAGAAAGCATCCACGTTTCCGCGTTTACCGATGCTCCGCCGCAAAAGGCGGTCGATTCCTTGGCCGCCAGCGAGCGCGATGACGACGAATACTGCATTCACGGACGCGAAATTTATTTCTTGTTCCGGCGCAGCATACTGGACTCCAAACTGGCGAAGCAATTGCAAAAGCTAGGCAATACGTCGACAGCGCGCAACTGGAATACGATGAACAAACTGGACCAGCTGGCAAAAGCGATGAAAAATTAGCGGTCAGAAGCAGGTTGTCGGTCGCTATTAGCGCTGTTTTTCCTGACATATTCCTCGGGAGAAAGCCCGACGATCCCTTTAAAATCTTTTATAAAATGGCTCTGGTCGTAGTACCCCAGCTCGATGGCGAGCTCCGGCCAGCTCTGAGGGGGGCCGTTCGCCAATTGGTCGGCTACCTCAAGGAGCCGGTAGCGTTGAATGACCCATTTGAGGCTGACGCCGACGTATTTTCTGAACAGCCTCTGCAGCATTCGCGTTGAAATTTGGAACCGGTCCGCAACGTCTTCGACGGCCGTAATTTTTCTATCGGATATAATACTGTCTATAATCGACTTCATTTGCGCAACCGTCTCGTCATGCACAGGCAGCCGTTTGCGAAGGAACGCTTCCGCTAGCTCAACCATCCCGGCTTGGTCATTCATCGCCCGAATGGCATCCTCAAACGGTGAAAAATCGGCCCCGAAAACTTCATGCGCAGACATTGTACGTCCCGTGAATTTGTAAACAGGGCTGTTTACGAATGGATAGAAAGCTCCCGGCCTGAATTTGATCCCGAACACGAAGCCCTTATCTTCGAGCCGTCTCGCAAATTTTTCTTTGATAACCCCCACGATCTGCGACTGATCCCGCTCAATGACCAAATGCACGGATGGATGGGGCAAATTTTCCGAAACGTAAGGCTCCTGCCCTCTTAAATCCCAATTTACGATCCAATAATGCTCGACATAAAGCTCAAGTTCCGGCGTAGGCAAATATAAATCAAGCGTCGATTTATCCGATCTGGATTTCGTATGCAGCAATCCGCTCGGTTTCTTAAGGTTGGCTTCCACGGGTATTCACTCCCAACAAAGACATCAGGCAATTCGGCGGAACGGAACAACCCGGCTTCCACTCGCACAAAAACGCCGATAACCCTGCGCCGACAGGGCAGCAAGGTTATCGCAGCGGTGCTCATTGATATTGTGATTGTGATAGTATTACCACTCGCCCGATCCGAGATTGAACTGCCACTGTACGCCGAACTTGTCCGTCAAATTGCCGTAGCGTTTGCTCCAAAACGTTTCTTGAAGCTCCATGCCCACTTTGCCGCCCTCTTTAAGCTTATCGAAAGCGGACTGCAGAGCGTCGGCATCTTCGGTCACGATGGACAGGCTTATATTGTTGCCCACCACAAAAGGCATGCCTGGAAAAACGTCGGAAAACATCACTGTGCTTCCAAAAATAGAAATCCTGGTGTGCATAATCAGGTTTTTCGCCGCTTCCGGAAGCGGAAATTCCGGATTAGGCGGCATTTCCCCGAAAGTCATCATTTTGGGTTGTTCCGTTCCAAAAACCTCTGCGTAAAATTGTACAGCCTCGCGACAATTTCCATTAAAATTCAAATAAGCCTCTACCGCCACCATGCTCAGCTCCTTTTAATTTGAATTGATAGCTGTTTTTGGACTACCAGTTCTATACTATAACATGTCAACGCAAAGAATCAATTATACAATTCGACACCATATTCGGCGACAAAATTCAGCAGCTCGCGGGCCTCAGCGGAAAGGCAGCACATCCCGTGCCGAACGGTTCGAAAGCTGAAACCTTTTCCATCGAAAAAGCCTGCACTTTCGCAGTTTTTTGGGCCGACAAACCGATCAAGGCTTTTGATCTCCACTGCATTCAGCTTGAATAGAGCGAGCAATACGTACGGTCAAAGCGCCCTGCCAGCAAATCTTCCTTGCGAATAAAAAATTGCAGCACACCGGCGTCCCACCACAAAAATCCGACATCGTCATCCGATTCAATCTCAAGGAGCATTAGCGTATCCCCAATTTCCTGCTTGGCTTTTTCCTCATCCCCCGCAAAATGATTGGTTATTTGTTGAAGCGCCTTATTTTTATCATAGCTGTAGTTTGCGCCTGTCAATATCATTAAAGCCGCCTCATATTCGCAATCATCGTGCTGGCTCGTAGGGTAACCGAACAATCGGGCAACCTCGCCACGCTGACTGTCACTGATCGAAAAACTCAAATCCTCGTAATCTTCATAACCGAACGTTTCGTTCTCGATCCGGTCATAATCGACGTAGGCATAATTCGGTGGCTCAAGCGATGCCCTGGCTTCAAGCTGATAACCGCAAAACTGCTCTTCCAAAGCAGTCACTTCGGGAGATAAGCGGCGCTGGGCAGAAGCAAGCTGATCCTCACGCAAAAACAATACGCGATGCTGAATATTATAAGCCGGCTCATCGATCCCCACGAAAAAATAAAGCATACCGCCAACCGGAAGCAGCGAAGATGCGTCATGCCTGGCCAAATCTTTCAAATTCAGTTGAAGCAAAAAAGTCATAGGTATGCCGTCAGTCGTCAAGGGCCATTCTATTTCAGAAGGAAGGTCGGGATCTCCGCCGATTCTGGAGCCGCAAGGAGAATCATAGTTGGCCGTTCCGGCTTTTGTACATCTAATTCCTTGCAGCGTATTCTCCATCAAATACTGTAAGGCATGTGAAAACTGATGTTCCAGGATCAAGCTCTCCAGTTTATTACGATTACGTTCATTCAAGCTCACCTAAAATCCTCCCATCGATGCAGATAGGTCTATTTTAAATGATCCTGCCAGCCGCTTCCATAATGCCTTGTACCTACGCTGTCCTCCAAAACAGCCTTTTCCGATACCGTAACTGCATTCTTAATCGCATTCAAATGATGCTCCGCATGTCCTGCAATTACATAAAGCATGGTTCGTGCAGTCACTTCTTTATTGACAACATAGCCAGTCCTTAACCAATTCGCCTCTGAAATCGTGGTCATAAGGGAGATTGTTGCTTGTCTGACCGCTTGGAAATCTGCAATCAACTCCTTAAACGTATAGTCGCTGAAGGAACCTGCGTTTACAAACATATCCTGATCGTAGCCCGAAAGTTTTGTCGCATCTCCACGTGCGATGCTGAGCAACCAGTAACTCATAACTCGTTCCGAATCGCTGATATGAGCGAGCACTTCCTTCAATTTCCACTTCCCGGGCGCATATCGCAGCTCGCCTTTTTCTTCGTTAAGCCTGCCAAATAAGTCGTTTATCCGATTTCGCTGCCGTTGAAGAAATTGGAGGATATCGCCTTCGGATATAAGATTGATATAAATTGAAAAATATGGATCATATTCGTCTTTTTCCGGCCGTTTTAACATTTTAAGTTTGTTTCTCCTTTCCTGCTTTAATACGCATCTCTGTATGGTTTCGGAATATGATCCGGATCATTGAGAAGCGTAATAGCCGCATGCGCAGCCCAATACGGATCACGCAGCATGCCCCGGCCAATCGCGACAAGATCCGCTTCTTCCCTGTCTATAACCGCTTCCGCCAGCTCAGGATCTTCCAGCAAACCGACTGCGATGACGGGTACGTTCAAAGCCTCGCGGATTTGACGTGCAAAAGATACTTGATAGCCCGGGTAATTGCCCGGCTTTTTTTGTCCGGCGGGACCTTCTCCGCCTGTACTCACATGAAACACATCGACACCTGCAGTTCGGTAGGCTTTGCACAATTCAATGGCATGATCAATGTCATATCCGCCATCGGCGTACTCAATTGCCGAGATGCGGAAGATGAGCGGCATATCCGGGGGCATCTCTTTTTTCACCGCTTGTATGACTTCTACTCCAAAACGGGCAAGTTCTTGGCCGTAAATATCCTCGCGTTTATTGGTTAGAGGAGATTGGAATTGATGGATCAAGTAGCCGTGAGCCCCGTGCAGCTCGATCGTATCTACACCGGCTTTTATAGCGCGGCGGACTGCATCGGCAAATTTTCGGATGACGTCTTGTACCTCTTCAGTTGATAGGGCGTGCGGCATTTTATACGACGATCCGGGGAATTTTATCGCGGACGGAGCAATGGGAGTCACCGCGTCTTCCGTTTTCCTTCCGGCATGAGCGATCTGAATCCCGATCTTTCCGTTATGAGCATGTACGCCGTCGATAATTTTGGTGAAGGCCGGAATATGCTTGTCGGACCACAAACCAAGATCAAAATCGGTTATTCGGCCGTCGGGATCAATATCCGTCATTTCCATGATAATGAGGCCCGCTCCGCCTATCGCGCGGCTGAGATAGTGAACATAGTGCCAATCGCTTGGCATTCCATCTTTTGAAGTAACCGAATACTGGCACATTGGCGCCATGACAATACGATTTTTTAGGTGTAAACCTTTTAGATCCATGGATGAAAACAGTTTTCGAGCCATATTATTTGCCTCCAAAGACAGGATAGTTCAGCATCAGATGTACTGCTTGCATAAATTATATTCCCCATGCTAACATGAATCAAATTAATGTTATTAATCAAATATATGAGGAGATACTCATGAGCATTGCGAGATTTGAAATATTCTCCAAAGTAATCGAATTAGGCAGCTTTACCAAAGCAGCCGAGATGCTTAACATGACACAATCTGCAGTAAGTCATGCTATTGCCGGTTTGGAGACGGAATGGGGCATTACTCTCTTGATTCGCGATCGCAAAAAAGGTCTCATCCTTACGGATGTTGGCCACAAAACTCTGATTCATATCCGGGAAATCTTAAATCAGATGGAAAAACTCAAACAAGAAATCGCATTTGCATCAAAACTTGAAGCCGGCACTATACGAATCGGAAGTTTCGCTAGCGCGACCTCTTGCATATTGCCCAAAATCATTTCCAAGTTTCATAAAAAATATCCAAACATTGAGTTTATCTTTTTTGAAGGAACTTATGATGAAATTATGGAGTGGTTTGAGATCGGAGTGATCGATATCGGAATTGTCGTCCAACAAAATGTGAATACGGATCTGCATGTATTGCCGCTAATCCAAGATAAAATGGTAGTTGCCTTTCCTGAAGGGCATCGCTTCCAAAAAGTGCAAGCAATCGACGTACAGGATTTAAAAGAAGAATCGTTTATTATGCCTAAAGGAGTTTATCGATCTCATGTAGATGAAATCTTTTCCCAAGCCCAAATAAAACCCCGGGTTCGTTTTGAGGTTCAAGACTGTGCCACGATCGCAAGCATGGTGCAAGAAGGACTTGGCATTACTATCGGGCCTGAATTGTTTCTGAAAGACCAGCCAAACATTAAAATCGGGAACCTTAAACAACTCAATTGGCGTAACGTGGCATTAGCTTGTCCATCGGCTTCCGTTTCCCCGGCAGTTCGAGCATTCCTTACAGTGGCTCAAGACATGTTTACGCCTGAACCTCACCGATAAAGACCCGCATCAAGATAAAAACCCTTGATATACAAGGGTTTTTCAATCTTGCTATGGCCGGCGACGCACCGACTTTTTCCTATCGGTTCGAGAGTGCGACCTTGTAGACTTCGGTAAATAAAATCTTTCTAA
Organism: Paenibacillus sp. sgz302191; assembly: GCF_057749925.1. Lineage (NCBI taxonomy): Bacteria > Bacillati > Bacillota > Bacilli > Caryophanales > Paenibacillaceae > Paenibacillus > Paenibacillus sp. sgz302191. The sequence continues at coordinate 45,781 of NZ_JBYLHY010000023.1, read as the reverse complement.
AAAGATCGAAATCCGATTTCGAGAGTGATTGAGGATAGCTCATGATGTTGAGCGGAATTTCGCCCTCGCCTTCCTGAAGCGGCGGCTGTATGTATTCGAAATGATTGAAAATAAACCCCAACCGTTCATAAAAGCCTACTCTCCGCTGCGCCAATTCGTTGTCTGGGGGTTCCACCTCGAGCAGAACAGGTTTGCGCGACTCTCCGGCATATGCAGCCACTAGCTTTCCGCCTATGCCGCCTCCCCGCGTGGCTGGATCGACTGCAATGTGTTCCACGAAGCGAAACGAAGGGAATTCCCACGCGGCCAAAAAGGCTATCACTTTGTCGTTGTCATCCGTTTCCGTGATAAGGCGGTAGTAGGGGCTAGACAGCAGCGCCCGCTGTCCGGCATAAGTTCTCATTTCGCTATTCGGAAACGAAGCCTTCATAATGGCGAAAATTTCATCAAATTGCTTGTCGTTCATTGTATGGTTCTCCTTATTCGGTTATCGCGGCTAGGGCTAGAAGCGGCCGGAGCGAAAAATGGCGTAAATAAGCCACACAAACATGAGCAGCGCGATCACAAAGCCGATCTCAATGATAGGAATGCGCCAGAGCATCGTTTGCGAGTGGCTCAGGGCGGCGCCGATAATGAGTCCGACCATCACGATGCTAAGAGCCAGCAGCACGATACTGAACGAGAGCCGGTTGCTGATGCGGTCCATTTTTTTCATCAGGTCGTCCAGTTGAGGCACCCCGATTTCGACCCGCGCCTGTCCTTTCCGCATCCACGAAGACAACTGCTTCATGCCTGACGGAACTTCACGCAGCAAATCCATGTACTCGGGCGCATCCTCTATCCATGTTTTGAACATCTGTATGGGGTCCAACCGTTCCAGAAACAGCTTTTTCCCAAACGGCTCGGCCACATCAAAGACGCTCAAAGTCGGGTCCAGCGCCGACACTACCCCTTCCATCGTCAAAAGCGCTTTGCCGAGCAAGGTCAGCTCCGCCGGAATGCGTATCTGATGGCGGAACGCCACGGTAAACAGATCGTTGACGGCTTCTCCCAGACTGACCTGGTTTAACGGAACTTTGTAATATTTTTCGCGCATTTCATCGACGTCCGCATGCAGCAAGCTCTTGTCCGCATCCTCGGGGACAACGCCCATATTCGAAATGGCGCGTATGACGCCTTTCGTGCTTTGATTGCGCAGGGCGATGACAAACGAGGCGAAATGCTTTTTCGTCTCGGCGGCCAGCCGCCCTACCATGCCGAAGTCGAGCAGGGCGAGACTGCCGTCCGGAAGCGCCAGCACGTTGCCGGGGTGGGGATCGCCATGGAAAAAGCCGTCGACCATCACCTGATGGAAAATGGTCGAAGCAAACCGCTCCGCAAGCATCCTGCGGTCCAGTCCCGCCCGGTCAAGCTGTTCATGGTCGGACAGTTTGATGCCTTCTATGTATGCCATGGTCAGCACCCGCTTGGTGCTGTATTCCCAAAAGACTGCCGGCACATGAATGTAGTTCAGGGCTTTGCTTTGGATCGCGAATTTTTCCATGTTGCGCGCTTCCGTCCCGTAGTCCAATTCAGCGCGCAGCGCCTTTCCAATCTCGTCGATAATGTCGCGCAGCCGGTAATTCCGCGCCCATTCCAGACGGTTTTCGGCCAACCTTGCCCAATCCGCCAAAATGTCCAGATCGGTTTCGATAAGCGCATGAATGTCTGGCCGCTGTACTTTGACCGCGACTTCCGTGCCGTCCGGCAGGACAGCGCGGTAAACTTGCCCAATGGATGCCGACGCAAGCGGCGTCACGGAAAAATGCGCAAACAAACTTGAAATAGGCGCTCCGAGCTCCTGTTCGATAATTCGCGACGCTTCCTCGTAAGAGAACGCAGGCACGTTATCCTGAAGCTGTTCCAGCTCTTTCAGGATTTGGGACGGAATCAGGTCGGGGCGCGTGCTCGCGATTTGACCCAGCTTGACAAAAGTCGGACCCAACTCCTCCAGCAGCAGACGAATGCGCTCACCGACGCTTTTGGCCTGAATTCCCTTCCGTTCTGCGCTCCGAAACATCTTAAGCTTCTCGGTCAGCCCCATTTCATAAGAGACGTATCCGAGCCCGTTGCGTGCAAAAGCAGAGGCAATCGCCTGGTAACGCTGCAGCTGTCGAATCCGTTTTCCTGGGTTCATCTGCGGCCTCCTGTCAGTTATCTGTATGATCCTTCCGTTGCAAAGCTTCCAAAGCATCCAAACGCCGTTCGATCCGCGCGATGTCCTCCTGGGTTGCCGGACGGTGTTCACCCAGAATAGCATGTACACGTTCCCGCACCATCGACTCTATGTGCTGCCGGGTTTCCTCGCCCTTCTTCACGAGCTCATCCACCAAAGCGCGCGATTCGGACCGGTTCACTTCGCCTTTTTTCACCAGCTCGTCGATCGTCTTCTCCACCTGCTCTTTGCCGGCAATCGCCAGCCCTAATCCCAGCGAGATCGCTTTTCCGATAGTTTCTTTCATCATAAATCACGGCTCCTTGTTTATCAAATTTAAAAGCTCATGCTCTCTGTTGATTCCCAAAACGTAATCCATGGCAGGATGCGAAACGCCGTACCAAGCATGCTGATCTTTATTATGGTGCAATAAATGTTTCTTTTTCATCCACCTCCCCCGAGCGTTCCGGGGTTCCGGCCTGCAAAAGACCCAAAAACAAAGCAGTCGAGGACGGCTTGGTTTAAAAAGCCTCACTCAGGAAATTGGAGAGCAGTTCCTTCTCTTCCCCGGAAAGATCCGCGATTGACTTCAAAAGCTGGGATACGAGTTCCGTAATTTCAATGCCCAAATCATCGTTCATCGTTTGTATCACCGTACCGAGGACAGTTCCGACGAACATCGTCATCCCTGTTTCCTTGCTCGGAGCCCTATGAACAATGTGATGGATCAACGACTCGGTTTTGCCTCCGAGCTTCTTTAAGTATATAAGCAGCAAGCCGATCATGTATGCGCAAAAATTGATGCGGGTATTGATTTTCGAAATCTCATCCATCATTTTGCGAAGCGCCTCGTTGAGACTGCTGTGCTTCAAATCCTTGAGCAGCCTGGAAATGCTGCCGACCGTTTGATGCCAGTCCGCCGGATCGAGCGTTTCGCTGCGCAGCTGCTTGAACAGATCCATAGCTTTGGAAGTAGGCACGAACACAACCTGCGAGCGCCCGGTTTCTTTGGCGTTCACCTCGTAGCTGCGTGAAATGAAACCCAGAGTTTCTATGCCTTTAAGCATATCATATGCCGTCCATTTGCTCACGCCCAGCGCTTTAGCCAAAGTTTCGTAATGAATGGGCAAGTTCGTTTTCTGATACAAATCGATTAATTTTTGCAAAAATTGCTGACGGCGTTTAGTAAGCGACTCGATAGTTCCCGCACCTCCAATGCTTGATGATGTGGAAAAGTGTTTTTGGGTTTTTTGTGGTTAAATCGTAGCATCGAAAACAGGTAAAGTCAAGGCACGTGCACAAGCGCCTCTTCACGGCGGCGGCATTTGCGTTTTTTAATATTTCCTTTTCAAACGACCTGTGTTATATTTTGATCTGCTCCTCTTTTTTTGGTTTTTCGGGTGGTGTTTTTGTGTCTTTTGTGTATGTAAATTGTTTGGAGGGGATCACTCGTGCATTCACATCCCGATCGGTACGGGGTCGCCATTGCAGGTGCGGGATCGTATGTACCGCCCGGCTTGGTAACCAATTTTGATTTATCCGCGACGCTTGAAACATCCGATGAATGGATCGTCCAACGGACGGGCATTCGCCAAAGGCATATTGCAGCGGAATCGATGGACACGTCCGACCTTGCCGTTAGGGCGGCAGCGGAAGCTTTAAACCGGGCCGGGCTGCTGCGGGAGCAAATCGACCTTATCATTGTCGCCACTTCGACTCCTGAGCATGCTTTTCCGCCAACAGCCTCGCTGGTCAAGCAAAAGCTTGAAAGCCGCGCGCCCGCATTCGACATTTCGGCGGCTTGCTCAGGCTTTGTGTATGCCCTATCCGTCGCAAGCCATATGATCCGTTCCGGCGCCTGCAGCAACGCCCTGGTGATCGGCGCGGACAAGCTGTCGAAGCTGGTGGATTGGAACGACCGCAATACCGCGGTCCTGTTCGGGGACGGAGCCGGCGCAGCCGTGCTGCAATCCCGGGACTGCACGTTTCCCGGCTTTTCTCTGCTCGGTTCGGAGGAAGGAGGAGCGGAACTGCTGAAATCGCCGGTCGCAGGCCCCATTGCGATGAACGGGCGCGAAGTTTTCAAGTTCGGGGTGCGGATCATTGATGTTTTGCTTCGAAAAGTGATGGCGGAATTGAACCTTAAGATTGACGACATCGCTCTCATCATTCCGCACCAGGCCAACATCCGAATGATCGAAAGCGCCGCCGAAAAAGCGAATATCCCTATGGACAAATTTTTTGTGAATATCGAAAAATACGGAAATACTTCGGCGGCATCCATTCCGATAGCCCTTGCCGAAGCGATGGCGCAGCAACGTCTTCATTCCGGGGACATCGTCGTGCTGATCGGTTTTGGCGCTGGATTGACATGGGGAGTCCAGGTCATTCAGTTGGCTTGAACGTCCCGGCAGCGGCAAGCCCGGCCATGATCGGGCCGAGCACGTACGGCGGTGGCAAGCCCGGCGGCGAAGAGGAGCAGGCGTTGACAAATTTGCGGCTGCTCGTAACAGGCGCCTGCGCTTCGCTGTCTCCCGGCTAAACCGCCGTGTCCCCCCCATCCACCAGCAGGCTGGCGCCTATAATGAATGAAGCGTCGTCGCTGAAGTGGGGGGCACGGCCCTTCTTACCCAACCCACGCCTCCCCTGTACGAATTGCGGTGTTGAAGTGGGTGGGCACCTACCCACACCTCTCCCGCAATAAGGGGGGCTCGCTGTAGTTGGGGGGCAGCCCTTCTTCCCCACCCCATGTCTCCCCTGCGCGAATTGCGGTGCTGAAGTAGGTGGGCATCTACCCACATCTCTCCCGCAAAAAATGGGGGGGCTCGCTGTAGTTGGGAACGCAAGGGGGCTCGACAAGGAATAAACATGCAAAAGTGCAGGCTTTTTCCGCAAAAAAGGCCCATTTGGGCGAAAAGCCTGCGATAGTGCAGGAATTTTCGGTGAAAATGAACCTGAGCCCCTGTTCACGGCGAAAAGCCTGCACATTTGCAGGAATTTTCGTGGCCAGCGCATCTACCGGGCAAAAAACTGTACTTTTGCAGGTTTTCCTCATGCAACCAGGCAGATTGTGCAGCTGGCTCTGGCGTGCGGGTACTGGGCAACTGGGCAGCCTGAACAATCGCAAGTTTTCGGTACCGCCGCCTGGCCTGGCCGCATCATGAATGACTGCGCCAAAAACGAGGCCCCTCAGGCGGCCCGAATATTAAAAAAGGCACACCCATGCCAAAAGCGCATCGGTGTGCCTGATTCATGCTATGCTTGCCCGCTAAGTGGCCCCTTGGCCTTCATCCAAAGACTCGGCGTCCGGCGGCAATTGTCTGATTTGTTCAATATAGGCCGTTACATTGCGGTCTTCCAGTATCGGATAGCGGTATCCCAATCGTTCTGCGAGCGGCATGCCGACATTGCGAATCAACTCGCCCGCTTCAAAAAGCTTGTTCCACTGCTCTTCCGGGTCGGCGTCCACATAGAGCGAAATATACGCCTTGTAAATGTCAGGCCCCAGAAACCGCTTGAACCATTTTCCGGAACTGCCGACGTTCACCTGCCAATCATGGTTTATGCCCACATGCCACTCCAGAAGAAAGCGCAGCGATTCCATGAAATAATAGTCGTAGAGGTTTTTCACTCGCGGAATTTCGTCCCGCCACAGTTCTTTCGCGATATACACCTGGAGCCACCACAATTCAACGAGGTGTAGATCCCACAAATCTTGCGAAGGCCGCTTGACGAAATAGGAGCGGTCGCTCGGCTCAGGCAGGTTCAAATTCAAGTCGTCTTTATCGAGCAAAACTTTACTTAACGAGTCTTCAAAGACTTCCCGAATATTTTTGATGTCTTTAAAACTGAGATCGATTCTGACGCTGTCTTTGAACTGCATCATGTAAATGGAAGAGCCGTCCTCAAAATACTCATATTGAACGACAACGCGTTCGCCAAATTCGGAGATCCAGCTCCTGTCGGCATTGTACGGATGACGCTGCAAGTCGGCCATATAATAGTCAACGTCATAATCCTGCATAAAATCTTTCGGGGCATTCGGATTCGTACGCGAGCCGTTAAGCACAACACATCGAATATTCGCATCCCGACCGGTAAATTGTAAAATTTGCGCCAGCACTTCTTTTTCATTTCGCATAATCGTTTGACCTCCGCATTCTTTTTGGTATAGATGAACTTCACAGAATGCGGCAGGGGGGCCACGAGCGCGATTGATTCAATCAGCTTGTTATAAACAATTCAACATTTTCTTCATCGTTTGATCCATCCCTTCATTTTTCCACTACCAATAAGTTACCATTTCTTCGCCGGTCGTGCAGCTCGTAATTATGGCAAAATCAACTGCCTGAGATGCCTGGCCGTTTGCTCCGGGTGCGACAGCGGAAAATGATGAGCCTCCGGAATTTGCACGGTGCGCAAGGAGCGGTAACGTTCCGGCAATTGATATACCCGGTCCTTTGTACCCCATAGGATCGATATTTGCCCTTTGAGCAACGCTGCGGGCGAAACCTCGAAGCTCTCCGCGCGCGTGAGGGCGGCAAGGGCTTCGGCGGTCGTCTTCCGGACGCGCGGCGACCGCAGTTCCCCGAGGACATAATCGGCATACGCCGGCGGAATGTCCTCGATGCGCTCGAAGCAGCTTTGCGCCAGCAGCTGCTTCCGCAAGCCCGCCGCGTCAAGCCGGCGCAGCGCGAGCTCCGTCATGCGCGCGCTGCGGTACAGGCGCGGCGCGCTGTGCAGCACAGGCTGCAGCAGATGCAGCCCGGCGATGAGCTCGGGTACGCGTTCCAACGCTTTAGCGGCGAGCAATCCGCCCAGCGAATGACCGACCAGCGTAACCGGGGTGTCGAAAGAACGGATCGCCTGTACCAGCGATTCGACATGTCCCTTCAGCACACCCTGCCTGTGATGGTACGGGGAGCGGCCGAAGCCGGGGAGATCGACCAGGCATACGGACGATTCGGGGAACTGATCGGCAAGCGGGATCAGACAATCCGCTCCGCTTAAAGTTCCGTGCACGAACACGATCGGCGGATTCGTTTCCGGACCGCTTCCCTTCCGCTCCAGCGCCGCCAAAGGTCCGCGTTTGCTGTGAAAATATCCGGCCGGGTCAGGAGCGGAATGATGGAGCCTGAATTCCAGATCCGTGAATGTGAACGGCAGGACGGTTGCATTCACGGCATGGGCCAGCCCGTGTTTGCGCTGAACACCGCGCGCGGCTTCCAACGGGTAGCCGACATCCACGATAAAATCGAGCGATTCCTTCGGGATACCCAACTTGCGCCCCAACGGGGTGCCAAGCACTTTGGACAGCAAGGCCGGCGTTATCGAGCCGAGCGGCTTGCCGACCCGAAGCTCCTTGGCCATTTCCGATGCCAGCTTCACCATCGAAGGATTTTGCCGCTTTTCGTCCATCAAGTAATACGTGCCATTGGCAGGTTCGGACTCACCGGCAAGAGCGCTGATGAACTCGGCTGCGTGGTCCACGTGAACGAGCGGAAGCCAATGCGACTTGCCGCCGGGAACGAGCCCCATCAGCTTGCGCGCCGTGGAACCGACAAGAATGCCTAGCCCGCCGGTCTGCGGCGTATTTCCGTGCTCGGAGCTGCCGATGACGACGCTCGGATGGATGACGGAGAGCGGAAATCCTTCTTTGCGTGCGCCCCGGCGAATGTGCAAATCGGCCAAAAACTTCATCCGCTCATAAGGCGGATATTTCTCCAAACGGGCGATGACGGGTTCCGGCGAGCTCGCGTTCTCATCGGTGACTGGGCTTTTAAATCCAACCACATGGATTAAATGCCGCAGACCCTTGCGCTTATGAATGTGCGCAGCCAATGCCAGCATCTCGTCCGCAGCTTGCAGAAAAGCCGCCCGGGCCTCCTCCTCGCCGAGCAAAATATCCATCGGGCCGCCCGCATGGATGATGACATCCGCCGCCAAAGCCAGCTCCCTGTCCGCCTCGGTCAATCCGAGACCGGGCGCAGCCAAATCCCCGATGACCGGCGTCATGTATGCGGAATTCCACCCTGCTTCCAAGCTCATCTGTCTGTTAACCTGCTCCCATTTCTTGCGCGACCGGACAAGAACCGTGATCGTATGCTTCTCCCGGGAAAGCTGCAGCAGCGTATGCATGCCTATAAAACCTGTACCGCCAGTTACGAAAATGTGTGCCATTTCATTCGCTCGCTTTCTTTTTTAGCACTAAACAGTACTAATTTTTATTAAAAAAATTACTTTAGCAAAAATGCTAAAGATAAAAGTGAATCCTCCAGCAGGGTTGGATTTTGGCTTGCATGCCGCAGGAAAAGTCCGCCTTCGATCGCCGAGACGATGAATTGGGCGGTCGGTCCAACAGGCAGCCCCGCCTTGAACTCCCGTTTGTTCATGCCTTCGATCAGCAGAGCTTCTACCGTTGCGACCTGGTCGCGGAAAAAACGGCTCAGCTTCTCCTTAAAAACCGGTACATCCTGCGGCATTTGTGTGTAAAGGGTAAGAAACGGACATCCGCCCAAACATTCCAGCTCCTGGCGGGTCAGCATGTGCAGCAGCGCTTCAAAGCGTTCCCGGACGGACTTGTCCGTGCGCGAAGCGGCTTCGGCGATCATCCCCGAGTACATGTGAACGAGTTGATCAAGAATCGCCGACAACAGCTCCTCCTTGCTTTTGAAATAGTAGTAGATGTTCGTTTTGGACACCTTGCTCACGGCTACGATTTCATCCATACTTGTGGCAAGGTAGCCTTTGGTGAGAAACAAGGAGGCGGCGACTTCGAGAACGACATCGCGATTCGTTTTTTTATGTTTTTTCATCATGATTAGTACTATATAGTACTGAAATCTATTTGTCAAAATCGCCTGAAATTCCCGCGGCAGCAGCAAGCAGTTCAAAGGAACGGAGCCGCTTCGCATAGTCCGGTATCATCGTAACGGCCAAAAACTCCTCCACCTCATGCTGCTCCTTGAGCTCCGTCAACTGAGCGATCACCGAATCCCCGGTTCCCGCAAGCAGCTTCCCGGCAGCCGAAGACGTCCGCTCCGCTCCCGGCTGCATGCCGAACAGCACGCTTCCGGCAGTGCCCAGCCGCTGCGCCTCCTCCACCCTATCCGCGCATACGACGCCGACGGCGATGATGACCCGCGGCTTCCGCAAAAGCGCCGAAGGCCGGAACTGCTGCCGGTACGCGCCAATCGCTTCAGACGCGTCCTGCTCGCTCATGAATTGTCCGAACACGTAGCCTGTTCCGAATTGGGCCGCATAAGCGGCGCTCTTCAGGTTCGTTCCGAGCATCCACACCTGCGGCGGAACAGCAGGAACGGGCCTTGCCGTAACTAGCTGGCCCTCGCATTCATAATCGCCGGACAGCAGGCTCATCAGCCCTTGCAGCGTGTCCGGCAGGTTGCGGACGTTTTCCAGGAAATTGCCGCTTAGCGCAATTGCCGCTTGGGCCGAAGCGCCGGGCGCCCGGCCGATTCCGAGATCGATTCGGTCCGGATACAGGACGGACAGCGTATGGAATGTTTCGGCTACTTTAAGCGGCCTGTAATGCGGCAGCAGAAGCGCGCCGGAACCGAGCCTGATCCGGCTCGTCCGCGCGCCGATATGAGCAAGCAGCACTTCAGGCGACGTGCAGGCCAGACCCTGCATATCGTGATGCTCGGCGACCCAGTAACGCGAATAGCCGAGCTTTTCTGCGGTTTGCGCAAGCAGCACCGACTGTTCGAGCGCAAAAGCCGGTTCGGCGGGTGCGAAGACGGGAACTAGATCCAACACGCTTAGTTTCATAGCAAAAATCTCCTCCTTTTGCCATAATGCACCAAAAACACAGCGTGTACAACCCCGAATTCCCCCAACAGAAAAAAAACCCGTTCCGCAGCAGCCGAAGCTGTACGCGAAACAGGCGGATCCGCCTAAATATCCGGGCTATAATTCAATCATCGCTTTGATCACTTTGGATTCGGGCTTCAGCCAGGAATCGAAGGAGTGAATTGCATCGGCAAAAGGCACGCGGTGCGTCACGTAGCTGCCCGCATCGATGCCGCCGCTCTTTAACGCGCCGATCACCTGCTCAAAATCCTCCTTCGTGGCGTTCCGGCTCCCCATCAGCGTCAACTCGCGCTTGTGAAATTCCGGGTCGTGAAAAGCGATATCGGCCTTGACCAGTCCGACGAAGAGCAGCTTGCCGCCGTGGGCGGCGTAGCCGAATGAATCGGTCATCGACTGCTTGTTTCCCGTCGCATCGAAAACCGCCGTCGGGAAATCCCCGTCCGTCAGAAGCGCCAGCTGCTCCCTGGGCTCGCGCAGCGCATGAACCGTGTGGTCGGCCTTGGCCCACTGCCGGCAAAACGCCAGCCGCTCGTCGTTCACATCCATGGCGATAACCCGCGCGCCCTGACGCTTGGCAAACGCCATGACGCCCAGCCCGATCGGGCCGGAGCCGATGACAAGCGCCGTTTCCCCGCGGCGCAGCTCCGCTCTCCGGACCGCGTGAGCGCCAATGCTCAGCGGCTCCACGACCGCCGCCTGCTCCAGCGTCAAGCCATCCGTCTTGATCAGATGGCTGACAGGGACGGAGATATATTCCCGCATCCCTCCGTCGGCATGAACGCCCAGCACCGACATATCGGTGCAGCAGTTCGTTTTGCCCCTCCGGCAGGCGATGCAGCTTCCGCAGTGCATATAGGGGATGACGCTGACCTGATCGCCGCTCTCGAGCCCGCATCCGTCGCCTGCGACGGCTTCAACCGTGCCGGACAGCTCATGGCCAAGCACGCGCGGATACGTAAAGAACGGCTGATTCCCTTTATAGGCGTGAAGATCCGTGCCGCATATGCCGATCCGCCGGATGCGCACAAGAGCTTCTCCCGGAGCCGGAACGGGGACGGGCAGGTCAACGAATTTCAGCGAGTCCGCTCGCTCGCATACGATTCCTTTCATCACAGCGCCTCCCCCGCCGATTGCCCGGCATCGTTGTACTCAGGCCGACCGCTCGGCCAGCTGAGATTATGAACGGGCTGCAAAATGCGCAGCACCTCCGCCAGCAGCTCCCGGTCGATCGGCTCCTCCGTCCACGCTATATTGTTCGCGATATTCAGCGGACTGGCCGTGCTGACCAGCGTCGTCGGGATGCGTTCGTTAGCGGTGGAGAATTGCACCGCCAGCTTGGCAATATCGGTACCCCGACCGGCACAGTATTCCGCCGCTTGCCTGCAAGCCGCCTTAATCGGCCCGCCTGCCGGATGCCACTCCGGCGTTCCCCGCGTGCTCAGCAGCCCCATAGACAGCGGGGAAGCGTTCACCAATCCGATGCCCCGCTCCTCCAGCAAGGGAAGCAGGCCGAGCAGCGCCGTATCGTTCAGCGAATAATGGCAGTAGGATAAAATCACGTCCGCTTCAACACGGGGCAGCAGCCTTTCAAACAACCGGATCGGCAGGCCGGAAATGCCGTAAAAACGTATTTTGCCCTCCCGCTTCAACCGCTGCAAAGCCGGGATCGCTTCTTCTACGATCTGATCGGCGGACGCAAACTCGACGTCATGCAGGAAAAGCAGATCGACATAGTCCGTATGCAGGCGCCGGAAGCTTTCTTCCAGACTGCCGGCAATCCGCTCTTTGGAAAAATCGAAGCTGTCCTCGCCGTACCGTCCCACCTTCGTGGACAGCACCAACTTGCCGCGCGGCAGCTCCCGGATCGCTTTGCCCAGCACGGTTTCGGCTTTCGTCAAGCCATAGTAAGGGGCCACGTCGATGTAGTTGATTCCCGCATCGACCGCCGTATGTACGGTGCGGATTCCTTCCGCTTCATGCGCATCCCGGAAAACGCTTCCAAGCGAAGATGCGCCAAAGCTCAAAACGGAGACGTCCAGTCCCGTTCGTCCTAACGATCTGTATTTCACATCCATCACTCCCCATTGCGGATTTCTTCATTTCCTTTCATTTTATCAGCAATATCGAAATAAAAAATGATTTTAAATAGCAAATATATACTCTTTTTTGATATAATATTCAAAAAATATCCGGCCCGGAGGAGCAATAGATGACCCCTATCCGCAAGCAATTCGCAGCAGAACCCGCATTCCCGTTCGCATTTGTATACAAAGATACGAAAAACATACAAAGCGAGCTGCCGGACCACCTTCACGACTGGTATGAGCTTGTGTACGTGTACCGGGGACAAGGCACTTTCTTCATCGATCAAACTTTCTATGATATGCAGCAGGGCGATCTGTTCGCGATCCCGGGCAATACGATCCACCGGGCGCTTCCCGACAAGGACGATCCGGTCACCTCTTCCGCCGTCTTCTTCAGCCCCCTGCTCGTCCGGCATGCGGCGCTCGGCGATTCGTTCTCTTACCTGAGCTGTTTCGAGCAAGCCAAAAAGCGCAAACAGTACAAATTTGCGCTCGAATATTCGCAGCAGTCCGCCATCGAAGCCGGCCTCGAACAAATCCAGCTCGAGATGGCGGCCAAACATCCGGGTTACCGTCAGGCGGTTGTGCTCCATTTGCAGCAAATGCTGCTCTATTTGAACCGCACAGTCGAGCCCGGAGGCCGCCACCGCATAGCGGATTCGCCGTTCGGCCCGTTATGGATCCGGGAAATACTGCCGTATATCGACGAGCATTTGCACGAAAGCATCGGGCTTGCCGAGCTCTCGCGCAGGGCAGCCGTCACGCCGGCTCATTTCAGCCGCTCGTTCAAACAGTTTACCGGAATGAATTTGACCGCTTATGTGACGACCAAACGGATGATCCGCGCCAAGGAACATCTGGCCGTCTCCGACCATACGATCGGCCGCATCGCCGAGCTTTGCGGATTTGAAACGCTGCCGCACTTTCACCGCATGTTTAAGCGGATTATGGGATTGACTCCGGCCGCCTACAGAAAATCGCTGGAATCAGGCCGCTCTCATTGATAATCGTCGTACAGACTCGAATAATTGAGCAGCAGCGTTAAGAAGCCGGCTACGATGAAAAGAAAAAATCCCAAAATTTCCAAATGGTACACGTTAGGGAAAACGATGAAGCAAAAACCGGTAATCAAAGCCGCCCAGTTTTGCCATGCTTTTTTTCCCGATTTGCCGATCGCCAGCAAGGAGCAAAGAAACTGAATAGCACCGAGCGCTACGCAAACGACCGTGGCATTTTGCAGCCCGGAGAAGCCGAATATCCAGGGAGCGGCAATAAAACAGACGCCAATGCATGCAGACAGCACATTTTTGATCATGGCCCGTCTTCACCTCCATGATGAACCTTGATCCCATTATATGCAAACGCTTTCAGATATGTGCCGCAAGCTGTCGCCTTTTTGTGAATCATGTCCGCGTTTGCCGCTTCTGCATGCCGTGAAAATTTAGACTGCCTGTTCCCCTGATGATTCCGCTATAATGGATATAATTGATACAACAACCATTCTTAATTTTTTTCGGGGGACAGCCGATGTCATCTTCGCTTCGTTTCAAGTTACTTGCAGCCTTAGTGCTCATTACTTCCATATCTTTATTTATCGTCGGTTTCGCCAATTACAAGCTGTCCAGAGACAGATTGATCCAGCAGTTGGAAGAACAATCGCTCTCCACAGTTAAAAATTCAGCGCAAAATTTGTATGACTTTCTTTCGATTCGTCTGGCCGAGATTGAATTGATCAGCCGCATGAGCGTAATGAAGCAGGGGACGCTGAAGGAACAGCTCGATTTTTTGAACCAGGAGCTGCGGGCCGGCGGGGAACGCTACGACTCGATGGGAATCGCCGACCTTGCCGGCAATTTGACGCTGACTACAGGCGAAGTACTGAATATTCGGGGAGAAAAATATTACACGGACGCCATGTCCGGCAAAACGTCCATCTCCGACCCTTATTTCTCGAATAAAGGGGATTACATCATCAGCATCACCGTACCGGTATTTAACGACCGGAAGCAATTGATCAGCATCGTCGATATTTCGCTCGACGCCGCGGCAACGTTCCGCCAGCATCTGGTTCCGCCTTTGCTGAACGGACGAAATCTGCTGATCAACCGCGAAGGGCTCATGCTGTACAATACCCAGCCTTCGTTGATTTTGAAGCGAAACTTGTTCACCTCACTCGCCGATAAAGCTCCCGAGTTCAAAGAGATGCTGTCCCATGACTCCGGCTCTTTCAACGTCACGTTCGACGAAAACGAAATGCACCTTTTTTATACCCGCGTGCCCAAACTGGATTGGTACCTCGCCTATTCCGTGCCCAAAAGCACGTTCGAAGCGCCGGCCGAGCCGCTGCTGTGGACGACCGTCGGCTTGATCGTGTTCACCGAGCTTGTCCTGTCGTGTTTGATTTATTGGACAGCCTATTCGCTCATTATCAAACGCATTTTGCAAATCCTGCACGTTACCGAGGCGGTTGCCGACGGAGATTTCTATATGAAGCCGCTTTTCTTCAAAAGCAAGGACGAGCTCGGGGCGCTGGCCCACTCGGTGAACGGAATGATCGAGAACTTGCGGGAGCTTTTCGAGCCGTTCGAGGCTTTTATCCGGCATAATCAGTATGCGATGATCGTGATCGATCCCTGCTTCACCGTTCTTCATTTCAATCAGCGGGCCGAGGAAATGCTCGGCTATTCGTACGCCGATGTCGTGAAAAAGGCGACGCCTGCGCTGTGGCTGGACCACGGGCAGCTTCAGGACAGAGCCGCGCGCTACTCGGCCGAGCTGAACGAGCATGTGCCTGCCGACAGTACGGCGCTCGTCATTAAATCGCTGCGCAGGCGGCGCGAGGATACGGAATGGATCTGGCGCCGCAGGGACGGCAGCCGCCTGTATGTGGAATCGAACATCAGCGTCATTACACATCCGGACGGAAGCTTGAAAGGATACGTGTGCATCGCCCGGGACGTCAGCGAAATCAAGGAAAGCACGGCTACGAAAGAGCGGCTGCTCGCTATTATGGAAAGCGCCCACGACATCATTCTCACCTTTGACCGGAAGGGCAACATTTTGTACATGAACCAGGCCGGCAAAAAATATTGCGAAATCGGCGACGAAGAGCTGGCGGTTCGGCGCCATTTCAGCCATTACGTGGAAATCTTGTGCAGCGTCGATTTTGACGAAGGGTTGGCTCTCGCCGTCAAGCAAGGCTTTTGGGAGTTTGAAGCTGAATTTTTGACCAGGAATAACCGCGCTCTTTTTATGTCGCTTATTATTGTTCCTCACATTACGACGGAAGGAAGCGCCTATTACTACTCGGCGATCACCCGGGACATTACGGATCAAAAGCGCTCGCAGGAAGAGCTTATCCGGGCCAAGCGGGAAGCCGACGAGGCCAATCAGGCCAAGAGCATGTTCCTTGCGCGCATGAGCCACGAAATCCGTACTCCGCTAAACGGGATTATGGGATTGACGTATTTGCTGGAGCGTACCGGCATGTCCGCGCTTCAGAAAGACTATGTCGGCAAAATCGCTTCATCGTCGCAGGCGCTCTCCCAAATCATTAACGATATTCTCGATTTCTCCAAAATGGAAGCGGACAAGCTGACCTTCGAGCGCATTCCGTTCCAGCTGGCGGAAACGCTTGACCGGATTTGCGAAACTTTGAGCGTCCTGCTCGGCAACAAGCCGATCGAGTTTATTTGCAGCGTAGATCCGCAGGTTCCTTCCACCCTGGTTGGCGATCCGCTGCGGATTTATCAAATTTTGCTCAATCTGACCAGCAATGCGGTTAAATTTACCGAAGAAGGATCGATAACCGTGCGGATCGGGGTCGAGGAGTCCGGGCAGGAGTCCGGCCAAGACGAGGTGCTGCTCGCTATTACGGTCAGCGATACCGGCATAGGCATTCCCGAATCCCAGCTAACGAAGCTCTTTCAGCCTTTTGCCCAGGCCGACGGTTCAACAAGCCGCAGATTCGGAGGCACCGGACTGGGACTTGTCATCTGCAAAAATTTAATCGAACAGATGGGCGGCAGCCTCGACGTCTGCAGCGAGCCCGGCGCGGGCAGCGAGTTCCGGATGCGCATCCCTTTCGAGCTTTGCGCTCAGCAGGAAACCGCTGCACCGCTTCTCCCGGTGAAAGCGCTCGTCGCCGAAGACGAGCCGGCGCTGCGGGAAACTTTGGTGAACATGCTGCATTCGATTTGCGAAGAAGCGGCCGGCGTTTCCTCCTGGACCGAAGCGTTGAAAGCGGCGGGCGTAATCCCGCTCGATCTGCTGATCCTTGACATGGAGGCGCCGGATATGTACGGAATAGAAGCATGGTTGGAGATGAAATTCATCTGCGACCGTCACAACATCCGCACGATTCTGTACACGTCCTTGGCAGGACACGATGCGCTCGCCCAGCTTCCGGAAGAGGCCAGACCCGACGCCGTGTTGGTCAAGCCCGTAAGCCTGAGGGCTTTGCAGCATGCGATCGACACTGTAACGGCCGCCGGCGCCGTGGACTCCGTTGAGCAGACGACGGAGGGCAAGCAGGCCAAAGCGGAAAATGAGGAGCGCATTCTGATCGTGGAAGATAACGAGATCAATCAAATTGTCGCCCGGTCGCTGCTGGAGAACAGAGGCTACGCCGTCCAGGTTGCCAACAACGGATTCGAAGCCATCAACCAGTTGTACAACGGCGCCTGCTCGCTCATATTGATGGATATACACATGCCTGTTCTGGACGGCATCGAGACGACCGTGCTCATCCGGCAATTTCCGGAACTCAGGTCAATCCCGATCATCGCGCTTACGGCCGATTCCACGAACGAACAGCGCAAGGCGTGCCTTCAGGCAGGTATGAACGACGCAATTGCAAAGCCGATTCATCCCGACAGTCTGTTTGAAGTCATCGACCGCTATTTGGCGAAGGACAAGCAGACTCCCGAAGACTACCCGAAAAACTTGCCGGATACCGCTCCGCAGCGGCCTCACTTTGAAGCTTGTCTCGATACCGGGCAAGCACTCGAACGATTAGGCGGGCGGGAATATCTCTATCGCCACATGCTGGACAAATTCCATGATCAATTCACCGATGCGGTGCCGCAGCTGCAATCGATGATTCAATCCAACCGTTACCCGGAAGCGTTGCGGGCGCTGCATACTTTGCGGGGAGCGGCCGGGAACATCTCGGCAAACCGTGTATTGCAGACGGCCAGCGAGCTGGAGACCGCGCTTGCGAATGCGGCGGAGAGCGAAGGGCCGGCGCTTTTGCTGAAGCTGCAAACCTTTGCGGACGAAATGAGCGAGTTGTTTCAAGCCATAGAAATGATGAAAACAAGATAAAACAGTATGTTCCATGCATAAATAGAACTAATTAACTAGTTTAACCAAGTTTTTTCAGCGTTCCTACAAATTTCGACACATTTCGCGAAAACTTCCGCCTATAATCAAATTACCCTCATAGTCTAAAAGAACTAATAAACTATCAGGGTATTTTATTCGGGAATGAGGGAAGCGCTTGCTTACGACAATCTCAATATTTCAACTGCAATGCGTGCATGCCTTGCTGTCTTTTTTGATTTCTGTAATCAGCTGCTTCCTGTTTACTTTTTTTTACCTGGTCGTCGACCGTTCTTCGCTTGGCACCGTCAACCGGACATACATGAAGTGGGGCAGCTTCGCGGCCGTCGGCTTTTCCTATTGGCTCTCCCACACCGCAAGCGCAGTTGCGGTTCCGCAAACCGCCGCTCATTCGGATCTGCTGCACAGCGTATATTTCGCTTGTATTCTCGCTTATACCATGCTATTGATGCACATGGCCGCATACAAAACCGGGCAAGACGCAGCAGCGGCGTCTTTCGGCTGCAGCTTCATGCTCGCCGGAAGCGCTTTACTGTTTGACGGGATCAGCTATTGGGCTATGTATCCCGATTTAATTATGTGGAATCCCGTCCTAACCTTGTCTTCGCTCATGATAGCTGCAGCCGTGGTCTACATGCTCTTTCGCTTCCTGCGCCTTCTGATCGGACAGCATCCGCCCGGCATCGGCATGATCGTGCTGTTAAGCTGCATCTGCGGAGCGGCGCTCAGCATGTTCCCGGTCTTGACCAAGCTTTCGTTTCTACGTCTTAACGGCGGGGAATCGGCTTATTACGTCGCATTTACCGTGGAGTTGGCGGTGCTGCTTATGCTTATGAAGCTATCGAATGCCGGTGCTTACCGGACCCTCGATCAGCCGCAATTGCCCGCAGACTTGGTCGATGAACCTGATTCGGCAACCAATCCTGACGCGGTTTTCCGCCTCGATCAATTGGCGCGAATCTCCTATCTCAACCATTC
Organism: Paenibacillus sp. sgz302191; assembly: GCF_057749925.1. Taxonomy (NCBI): domain Bacteria; kingdom Bacillati; phylum Bacillota; class Bacilli; order Caryophanales; family Paenibacillaceae; genus Paenibacillus; species Paenibacillus sp. sgz302191. Next base: position 27,352 of record NZ_JBYLHY010000023.1, on the reverse strand, counting down.
CATGTTGGCACTTTGCGGCTACAGGCCCGACGAGCTGATCGGCCAATCCATCACGAGCATCATAAGCTCCGATCAGACGACAGCGGCATTAGAGCAATGTTACCACGGGTTTACGGGAATCTCGCGGTCTTTTGACAGCAAGCTTCTGCGCAAAAACGGGGACAGGCATTTTTGCCGGATTTCCATGATTCCGATATGGAACAACAATAAAATCATCGGACTTTACATGGTAATGAAACTCGATTGAAATATATGCCGATTTGTGTCACTATTATCATATGCATTTTACAAGCATGCAATAAATACGTATAGGTGGTTAATCATGACAACAACGAACGCGCCATATCGAATCTTGTTATATTATAAATTCGTCACCGTTCCCGATCCCGAAGCGCTGGCCAAAGAACATTTGGCTTACTGCAAAAAGCTTGGGGTCAAAGGACGCATCCTGATTGCCTCGGAAGGAATCAACGGCACGCTTTCGGGCACGGTCGAACAGACCGAGGCTTACATGCGGATGATGCGCCAAATCCCGCTGTTCCGGGACATCGTCTTCAAAATAGACGAAAGCGACAAGCACGCTTTTCAAAAAATATTCGTGCGCCCCAAGAAGGAGCTCGTTACGTTCCGTCTGGAAGAAGACGTAAACCCGAACGATTTGACAGGCGTCCACTTGAAGCCCAAACAATTTTACGAAAAGCTGCAGCAGGAAGACGTCATCGTGCTCGACGGCCGCAACAACTACGAGTACGATATCGGCCATTTCCGGGGAGCGATCCGGCCTGATGTCGAGACCACAAAGGAATTCCCGGAGTGGATCCGCGACAACCTGCAGGAATTCAAGGACAAGCCGATTCTTACTTATTGCACCGGCGGCATCCGCTGCGAGAAGCTGTCCGGCTTCCTGCTCAAGGAAGGCTTCACGGAAGTGTACCAGCTTGACGGCGGCATCGTCAGCTACGGCCATGACCCGGAAGTGCAGGGCCGCCTGTTCGACGGCAAATGCTACGTGTTCGACGAGCGCATTTCCGTGCCGATCAACCGCACGGACGAAGATGTCGTCATCGGGCGCTGCTATCATTGCGGCAAACCCGAAGACCGCTACATCAACTGCGCCAACGACTACTGCCACTTGCAGCACATTTGCTGCGAAGAGTGCGAGGAGGAGCACAACCGCTTCTGCTCCAAGGAATGCGAAGAAGCGACGCTTGCCCGCATGGAAGCGTAACATAAAGGTGGAGCAGAAGGTTATTCTGCTCCACCTTTTTTTTCGGCGGCGGGCAGGCCGTAGCCGCCGGCCGTGCAGCCGGAAGCCCGCTGGGTGACCGGCGGGATCGGCACGGCTCTCCGTTGGCGCAGCCGGATTGGGCTGCCCCCGCTGCTGAGTCGCCGGGATGGGCGCGGCTCTCTCTTGGCGCAGCCAGTAAGGGCTGCCACACACTGCTGAGTCGCCGGGGGTAGGCGCCCGATTCTCTTGGCTCAGCCGGTAAGGGCTGTCACACACTGCTGAGTCACCGGCATAGGCGCCCGACTCTCTTGGCTCAGCCGGTAAGGGCTGTCACACACTGCTGAGTCACCGGCATAGGCGCCTGACTCTCTTGGCTCAGCCGGTAAGGGCTGCCCCCACCTAGGACAAGGTAAGCAAAGGCGTGGAATGTTTCGTTGAGCCGTCTGACTTGGCGGAACTGTTCACGAAACGGCTTGGCATGCCGAAAGCCTGCAAAAGTGCAGGTTTTTTCCGTAATAACGGTTCATTTGGGCGAAAAGCCTGCAATTGTGCAGGAATTTTCGCTCAAAATGAGCCTGAGCCCATGTTCGCGGCGAAAAGCCTGCACATTTGCAGGAATTTGTCGTGGCCGGCGCATCCATCGAGCAATAACTGCACTTTTGCAGGTTTTCTTCGCGCAACCAGGCATATTATGCGACTGGCTCTGGCGTGTCGGCGTGTGGGTTTCTCCACATGTAGAATGTTTCGTTGTGCCGCCTGACTTGGCACAGCCGCACACGAAACGGCTTTGCATGCCGAAAGCCTGCAATTGTGCAGGTTTTTTTCGTAAAAGTAGCTCATTGGGGCGAAAAGCCTGCAATTGTGCAGGAATTTTCGCTCAAAATGAGCCTGAGCCCATGTTCGCGGCGAAAAACCTGCACATTTGCAGGAATTTGTCGTGGTCGGCGCATCTATCGAGCAAAAACTGCACTTTTGCAGGTTTTCTTCGCGCAACCAGGTATATTATGCGACGGGCTCTGGCGTGTCGGCGTGTGGGTTTCTCCACATCTAGAATGTTTCGTTGAGCCGCCTGACTTGGCACAGCCGCACACGAAACGGCTTTGCATGCCGAAAGCCTGCAAAAGTGCAGGTTTTTTTCGTAAAAGTAGCTCATTGGGGCGAAAAGCCTGCAATTGTGCAGGAATTTTCGCTCAAAATGAGCCTGAGCCCATGTTCGCGGCGAAAAACCTGCACAATTGCAGGAATTTGTCGTGGCCGGCGCATCCATCGAGCAAAAACTGCACTTTTGCAGGTTTTCTTCGCGCAACCAGGCATATTATGCGATCGGCTGGCGCGGATGCGTGTGGGTTTCTCCGCGGGTTTTTCGGAACGCGCCGCACACAGCTCCCAGCGCGCATTGCAGCGCCGCCGTGTAACGGCGGTCGACCTGTTGCCAGTGGTGGCGGATGCGGACGAGCGCGTTTTCGGCATGCAGTCGGCATCGGCTTGGCGCGGGGAGTGGTTATCCGCACCCGCCAGGCCCGCTCGCGCGTTGCAGTGCCGCCGCATGGCGGCAGTCCCCCCTCGATACCCCCTAGCCGGATCGTTCCGATTCCGTTAGAATTTGCTCCGCGAGCGGATAGACGAACTCCTCCTCCAAGCTGAAATGCTTGAGCAAAAGGAGGCACGCTTTGATCAACTCCGCCGTCATGAAGTGCAAAAATTCGAGATCGATGGGCACTTTCATCGCATTCACCCCGTCGACGTAAGAACGGACAACCTCTTTGGCCAAATCATGATCCTGCTCAAGCACGATGATCGACCGCGCGATGGAGAAGGCTTTTGCCCGGTGAAAGTAAGACTGCAGCAGCGGAAACAGCTCCCGCTCCTCCCATTCCGAATGCTGCTCCAAATCCTCGACCAGGCAGAGGATCCGGTCCTGCAGCTCAATCAGCTTGCACATGCCGACGGAGCAGTCTTGAAGAGAGTAAAGCGAAACCGCCATGACGCGGATTTCCGTGAGCCGGCCGCGCATTTGCGCGTGCTCCGTTTGCAGACGTTCCACGATAGCCCGCAAGTTGGCGAGAGGCGCAGCGTATTGTAGATTGGCTTGAGCGCCCGGACGGTTTTCCATCAGATTTCCTCCTTGTAAATGGCTGACTGACTCGCTGTTACCATTGTATGCGGCTACAGCCAGCTTACATTCGAAAGAATCCGATTTATCGCACCGCGCACAGCTCCCAGTGCACGGCGCTGCGCTGCATGACGACGGTCGGTCGACCACATGTTATCGCAGCCGGTTTTCCGTTAACCGGAACTGGTTGACCAGCAGCAGCAAGGACTGCGTGATCGTGCCCACCGTGCCTGTCGTATGGCGAACATGATGCATATCGCTCAAAAGCTCCCGCACCGTGCGCTCGACTTCCGCGGATATTTGGCGGTTCTCGATGCTCACGTCCGCGACCCGCTCCATAAGCGCCACGACTTCGTCGACCACCTGCGTTTTCATCGTGTCGTGCGCGTTCGTGCCGCTCAATATTTCCGAAGCCGCCGCAACCATTTGCGTGCCTTCGGCAACGACCCTCGTGCCTTCCTCCATCGATATGAAGGCTTCTTGGGCATGCTGCTCGATACGCTCAATCGTCTCGTTGATTTGCGCCGTGGACTGCTTCGTCAGATCGGCCAGCTTGCGGATCTCGCCGGCCACGACGGCGAAGCCTTTGCCGTGCTCGCCCACTCTCGCCGCTTCGATCGAAGCGTTCAGCGAAAGCAGATTCGTCTGCGCCGAAATCTCCTCAATGACTTGGAGCAGCTTCGGAATTTCCTGCGTCGTCTGTAAAAACGTCTGAATCGTACCGTTCGTCTCGGCCACTTTCTGCGAAATGTGATCCATCTTCCCGCCGATCCGGCCGACCTCTTCCCGGGCGACGGCGATTTGCCCGGAAGCTTGCCGCTCCAGCTCGCGGAGCGTGCCGCTCATATTCCGCGAGACATCTTTGGCGACGTCGATGTCCTGGAGCTGGCTGAGCAGCGAGCGGATCATATCGTGAATTTTGCCGCTCATCCGCTGCGCCGAATCTTCCGTCGATCCGGCCGAGTCGCTCAAGTGCTCCTGGCTTTCCCGCACGTCCATTGCGGCCTGTTTCACCTGCAGCATAATGCCTTCCAGGGAATCGATCAAATTATTGATCCATTTGGCGATTTCCCGCGTTTCGTCACCGGGGAACTTCTCCGCCTGCAGCCGCTGCGTCAAATCCCCGCCGCCTTCCGCGTTGATGCGGATGAAGCGGTTGATTCGTTCCAACTGCCGCGCGACCGGCTGTATCCCCCGCTTTTGCAGCAGACGGACGCCGATGACGCCGTACAGCAAGCCGGCTGCTACGGTCATTCCCGCCCCGCTCCATGCGGGCACCCGGCCGCCCAGCAGCGCAAAAGAAGCCGCCGACAGCAGTACGAACCCGAGGATGAAGCCGATCTGCAAACGCAGTATTTTCCAATCGATGCTGCGGAACCGGTACACTTCTTCAAGATCGCCCTCGCACATCATCCCCCACACATCGGGGCAGTGAGGCAGCTGAAAAGTGACCCCCTTGCCGATAACGGGAATGTGACGGTAATCGGAATAGCCCGGAAATTCCACAAACAAATGACTTCCATTCTCGATCGTCCCGGCCACGCCCGGATGAAGCTCACCGGTAGCCGGATCGGTAAAGACCAGTTCCAGCTCGGTATGCTCCTTCACGCTGACAACGCCAAAATCCGTCCGTACGCCATCCTTTAAATTATCTCCGTGCGTAAACGTCAAATCTTCGAATCGGCTTCTCGACAGCGCCGTTCCCGGGGCGATATGCCTATTTAAACCCGGTTTTGCCATAAAAATATAATTATCCCCCGAATCGGGGTACACATGTCCGGACTCCCGCTGAATCAAGTCGCCCAACACATCGTTAGGAACGCGGCCGCACAACGCCCCTCTCCATACGCCGTCGGCGACTACGGGTACAATGTAAAGCAACGTCATCGCATCATGAAAAGCCGAGGTGCTTGGACCGATTTTTTTCGTCCATGGATCCGAATAAGGCCCGAACAAACATTTCCTGTTCCGGCGCGACTCCCCAAGACCCGGCGACAGGACGCCCTCTCCCGAATAAGCGGTTCCAACATGAGCCGCATGCGTGGAATACACGACGGTATCCCGGTCGTCCAGCACAAACAGCTCCGAAAAATGAACGCCTCTCTTGAGCGCTGCCGCAAACAGACGCCCAACAAGCGGATCGCTCTGCTTAAGCTGACCAGGCCAAGCTTGCTGCTCCGACAATTGTTCGTTCAACCGGGCCAAATAAGACCAATACTCTTCCGCCCAGCTTTGCAAAATTTGCATACGGGTTTGAGCGATCCCCTCGAAAATGTGCTCTACATCTTCCTTAAGGTGGCGGTTTAAACGATAAGACCACCACAAAGGCAGCCCTTTTCCAAATCCCAGCCAATCGAACATAGATCCATCCCCTTTTTATTCACATAAAATGTGACTTTATTTAACATTCTTTATCCGACATTTTAATGCTGAATTCGACTGAAATCAAGCAGGAATTACCTGGAATAAGTAATATTCCCCCTTGACATCAACTGAATTTTACTGATATCCCGAAACAGTTCGTTTTTTGTCGACAAATAGTTATGACAGGTATATTGACATAATTTTCTGAAATATCTAAAATGAAAGAAAAATCAAAGTTTTTTCAGAACATCATGTGAGATTACACAACACAACATAACTTCAACTTTTTTTCGGAAAGGAGGCCTGGTTTCTGCTTCGGGCCCATTTATTAGAAAGGCCACCGATTCCGAAAGCACGCCTAGAAACCAGGGGGCCACATGTCCAAACCCGTAGATCTCGTCACCAACCCCTATGATCCCAACCCTTTTTTCGATGAAATGTTCATTAGCTCCTACTCGGTACGCAAACATTATCAAAGCGTGTACCGCCAGTTTATGGCCATGAAAGCCGGCAGCCTGAGCAAACGGCAATCGGCTACCATGAAGCGGATGATGGAAGAGGGCATTACTTTTACGCTGTACAGCCCTGATCAGACAGAACCTCTCGAACGGACGATTCCGTTTGACCCGATTCCCCGCATCATCCCGAAAGACGAATGGTCCCGGCTCGAGAAGGGACTCCACCAGCGCGTCAAAGCTTTGAACATGTTTATAAAAGATATTTATCATCATCAGGAAATATTGAAAGAAGGCATTATCCCGCGGAAAATGGTGCTCTCCAACCGGTACTTCCGGCCGGAGATGATGCGGCTGTCCGTACCGAACGACGTCTATATCACCGTCTCCGGCATCGATTTGATCCGCGATGAAAAGGGGGAATATTTCGTACTCGAAGACAATCTCCGGTCGCCTTCCGGCTTCTCCTATTTGTACAAAAGCAGGTCGATTATGACGCACCTGTTTCCGGAGCTCGTATTCAGCCATTCCATTCAAGATATCGAGCACAGCCTGAACGTGTTTTTGTCGGCATTGCGGAGGCTGAGCCCTTCCGGGAAAGCGGATCCGGTCATCGGACTCTTGACTCCGGGGTGCTACAACTCCGCCTATTTCGAGCACACTTTCCTCGCGCAGCAAATGGGGATCGAGCTTGTAGAAGGCAACGATCTGACCGTCATCGATCATAAAGTGTACATTCGCGGGATGAACGGCCTTCGCCAGATCGATGTCATTTACCGGAGAATCGACGATGATTTTTTGGACCCGCTGGCCTTCAATCCAAGCTCCATGCTCGGTGTCGCCGGCATTATGAATGCCTACCGCGCCGGCAATATCAATATCGTCAATGCGCCGGGCACGGGCGTAGCGGACGATAAGGCGATCTACGCTTACGTGCCGGACATGATCCGCTACTATTTAAATGAGCAGCCGATCTTGAACAACGTGCCGACCTACGTGCTCTCAAGACCCGAGGAACGGGAAGACGTTCTCGGTCGCCTGGATCAAATGGTCGTCAAGGAAACGTCCTTATCCGGCGGTTACGGCATGTTGATCGGCCCGACGGCCACCGACCGCGAAATCGCCGAGTTTGCTTTGAAAATCAAGGAACAGCCTGACCGCTATATCGCCCAGCCCACGATTCAGCTCTCGAGAGCGCCGGTTATGGCTGACGGGAATATGGTTCCACGGCATATCGATCTTCGCGCCTTTGTCATAAACGGAGAAGACACGCAGGTCATTCCCGGCGGATTGACACGCGTCGCTTTGAAGGAAGGCTCGCTCGTCGTCAACTCTTCGCAGGGCGGCGGTTGCAAGGACACATGGGTTATGCAGTAACGAAAGCAAACAAGAAATCCGGATAAAAATATAGACGGGAGGCTGTGGGATATGGTGATGATGGGTCGTACGGCAGAGGCTTTATTTTGGGTTGGCCGGTATTCGGAACGAACGGAAAATCATGCCAGGTTCATCGATGTGTACTATCACATCCGCGAAGAAAAAGAAAAGGCGGACGGCGAGTCATGGCGCAGGCTGATCGATACGATCGGCGACCGCCGGGTATTCATGGAGCAGTACGGCAGCTTCACCGAGAGCCATGTGCTGCAATACACCACGCTCGATAAAAGCAACACCAACTCGCTGCTGGCATGCACGAATCACACCCGCGCCAATCTGCGCACGATTCGCGAGAGAATGCCGGCGGAGCTGTGGGACATTTTGAACGGTCTGTACCTGTGGTTAAAAGAAAAAGAAGTGCGGGACATAACCGCGGATTCGCCGCATCTTTTTTACCGGAACATCCGGGATTCGCTGTCCATGTTCCAGGGCGCGGCCGTGTCGATCATGCCCAGGGAGAACGAGTGGTTTTTCATCGAAGCCGGACGCTACCTCGAACGTGCGGAAAATACGCTGCGGCTGCTCAAATCGCTTTGCACCGTCTACGCCGCAGAGGAGCCGTGCTCCTATCCGCTCATGCTGTCGGTGCTCAAATCGGTCAGCGGCTACGAAGCGTTCCGCCGCGTCTATGCGGACACCGTCAGCCCGGCCCACATCGTCAAATACTTGATGCTCAGCGAAGCGTTTCCGCGTTCCGTCAGCTTTTCCTTTAATGCGCTGGAAAGTGCGCTGCGCTCCATCGAAGAGGAAGAGTCCGCCCTTAGCGAGGCGATCCAGAAGCTTGCCAAACTTGCCGGCAAAGTAAAGGCCACACTGGACTGCATGGACGACGAGGAGATGAAAACCGGCAAATTGGAGTTGACCCTGAACGCACTGCTGGAATCGTGCAATCTGATCGGCTCCCGCATGTCCAAAGTCTTTTTCCCCCCTCGCGAGGAGGTTATCGCATGAAGCTCGAGATCACCCACATTACACGCTACTCCTACGCGGAAGAAGTGCAGGACAGTGTCAATGAAATCAGGCTGACGCCCCGCACCAATTACCGTCAATCCTGCTACCATCATACGATTGCGACCGAGCCCGTTTCATCGCTGTTTACTTATGAGGACTATTTTTACAACCGCGTGCATGCCTTTACCGTCAATCAGGCGCACCGCGAGCTCGTTATCAAGATGGTATCCACGGTGGTCACCCACGATAATGACAATGTCCGATCCGACGAGCTTGCTTCGGACGAAGAGAAGGAACTGCTGTTGAGCGACACTTTTCAAGACCAATATGCCGAATATTTGCTGCAAACCGGCTACACCGAGCTGTCGGGCGAGATTCAAGCTTATTCCGACGCCATTGACGATAAAGGACTGAGCGCCTGCGAGCTGATTCAAAGCATCAACTCGACGATTTACAAGGACTTCACCTACGACCCGTCGGCGACCAGCGTACAGACGACGGTAGGTGAAATGCTGCGCATCAAACGTGGTGTCTGCCAGGACTACTCCCATTTGATGATCGCGATCTGCCGGCACAAAGGAATTCCCGCCCGCTACGTGAGCGGCTACCATTTTGTAGGCGATTTGCAAGGCGGCAGCAGCAACTTTACGCAGGCGTCCCACGCCTGGGTGGAATGCCTGATCCCGGGCACAGGCTGGTTCGGCTACGATCCGACGAACAATTGCGAAGTCAACTGGCGCTACGTCAAGCTGGGGCACGGCCGGGATTACAATGACATCGTGCCGGTAAAAGGCGTTTACCGCGGCACAGGCGGGCAGCAGCTTGACGTAATGGTCGACGTGCGGCTGGTCGATTAATCCTCTCCTTCCTTCTTCACATACCTCTCTCCCTCTCCTTTCCTCATCTTTCCCCCGCTTCCTCATTGATCTCCCGATACCGCCCCGCTTCATCCCCCCCTTCTTTTCCCCAGCCGTCAAAAAAAATTTGCCTATTTAAAGGAATCTCCCCTTAAATGTGGAATATGAGTAGCAGTACTTGTCGTTCGACGATTTTTACGCCACAGGAAGGAGGAACTTGCATGAAATCCACGGGAATCGTCAGAAAAGTAGACGAACTGGGCCGTATCGTACTGCCGATTGAGCTGCGCCGCACGCTGCACATCGAGATCGGAGACGCGATCGAGGTTTACGTCGACCCTGAAAGAATTACGCTGAAAAAATACATGCCCGCTTGCATCTTTTGCGGCAATTTCGAGAACATGACGTATTTTAAAGGAAAACTGGTTTGCAGCAGTTGTATCGACGAAATTGTATAAACGAAAGAACCGCGGGGGAGTTTGCGTCCCGCGGTTCTTTTTCGTTATTCATTAATGCTTCTCGTTTCTTCGTTATAAGTCACTGGTCCGGAATCGTGATCAATTTGAACCCTTTACTTTTGATTCCTTTTATCACGGCCGGGAGTGCGGCAATCGTAGCAGGATTATCATGCAGTACAATAATACTGCCCGATTTCACTTGGGATAACACTTTCTTTGCAATCTTTGCAGAGTTAGTTGTCGACCAGTCCTCCGGATCTTCATTCCATAATACCATTTTCATTTGGTTTTCTTCTGTGATAAGCTTGGTGTCATTATTATAAGAGCCATACGGCGGTCGAAATAAAGTTATTGGTGACGTATCCCACTTCCTGAGTGCGGCCAGCCCTTTATCAAATTCGTTTTTTTGCTCATCATACGTCATTTTCGTCATTTGGGGATGGGTATTGGAGTGGAAACCCACGACGTGTCCCTCATGTACAGCTTTTGTTACAGCTTCCGGATAGGTCTTTACATTTTGTCCCAATAAGAAAAATGTGACATGGACATTTTGCTCTCTTAACACTTTGAGAAGCTTCTCGGTATGCTTGGTCGGACCATCGTCTATAGTAATAGCAACGCTGCCTTTACCTACGGAATAGACCGGTTTTAAAGTCGATAGCTTCGTTTGCTTTATGGCCCCTGAACCTGCCGATTCCTCTATAGCAGTTACATGTTGACCTGTAGTACTATCTGTTGGTAAAGTTTCCGGAACTTGGATCGGTGGCGAACTCGAAGGTTCCAAAGATACGGCATTAACCTGATCGGGGGAAGATTTAATAGAAATTGTTTCTTCTACACAACCAGCAAGAGATATACAACATACAACTAAAATAATGAATGCTTTAAAAAATGATTTCATTGTAATTACCTGCCAAACATGGTGGATTTTTCCTCAGCTTGCACTCTGAATACCCATTCCAATCCTATTGTTTTATGAATGTCTCGAATTAGGCCGCGATTGTAACGTTGTAAAACCTTTATCTTGCAGATTTCTTAGGAGTTGCAGCGCTTCAGCGCGGGTTAAACCAAGGTTCCCCCCATATCCCGAAACGGTAGCCGAAGTTTTCCCCTGTGAATATCCGTTATCAAGTAAAAATTTAATTGCATAATCTTCATTTTTGAAATTTTTACCATTCAATCCGGAAACAATAGTAGCCACTTTTGTGCGATTAATCACTTGATCGCGATCAACCCCATCAAGTCCCAAATTATACTTGTTAGCATACATATAATATATATCACTCCAAATTGCAGTGCCTGGAGGATTTACGTGAAGAGCTTTAATGCTTTCCGGATACATGCGGAAGATCATAGCAAGAAACTCGGCTTCCTTCACGGTACTATCAGGCTTGAAAGAGCCGTCTTGATATCCTTGAACGATTTGATGTTCATTCGACCAAAGAATCGTATCATATGCCCAGTGATGCTTAATATCGTTGAAAACAGGCGCCTCAGTCACGTTTATACCCAATGAAACCGATTTATCGGCGTAGCTGACAACAATTTCAGTTGTCCCCTCGGAGATCCCTCTAATCGTTTGATCGTTTATAGCGATAATTGAACCACGGGAAGCGATCTGGACAGAAGATGTAACATCTACCTGCTCTCCGTCGTCATAATTGGCAACGATGTTTGGAAATGAAATTTTTGAACCGATACTTATTTCGGTTTCATAAGTTCCATATGTTAAATCGGTGACCGAAGGCGTATTTTGCAGCAGCGTAACCGCTCGGCTCCCCATGCTTTCCCAACGATCTTTAAAAGCCCAAAGATTATATGCTACGCGTTTGCCGGTGTAGGGATCATTGAAATATCCGTTATCATCATCCCAGCCAACAAGCAGCATCGCATGTTCCGGACCGTTCCAATGAATCCTATTGCCCTCGGAATCAACCCACGCGTCAACTTCTTCCGGTGCCATTAAATCCAAGGTTACCCAAGTCACAACAGGCGATCCCCCTCGAACTGCAGCAAGCAGCTCATCAAAAGAATGGCCTGTCAAGTTTTTCGCTTTGCCTGGGAAATAGCGATCAATGATTTTCAAAATCGGTGTTTCGTACACGCCATAGCCTATCGTAGAATACGGATTCCCGACAAATACTTCATTCGGATTGCCACCGACATAAGAATTATTAACTACTCCTGGCATCCGGCCTTTTGGCAATAAATCCGCTATATCCGTTTTCGCAACAGAAGCTCCAAAATAGTTCAATAACATTGTAGCAGCGGTTATCTCGCATCCGGACGGCAGTTCCGGAAATTGCGACTCTACTTGCACGTCATTTATCATAAACAATCGCTCGGCTGCTTGCGTTTCTTGGTTTGCAGGGAGAAAAAGAGTTAACATAACTAAAATGATAATTTTTTTAAACATGCCGGTCTCCTCAAGTGCCCATAAAAAAATTGGAAAGCATAATGCCAAAGAAGCAATTCACTTTTACTGCAAAATTAGGCTAATAGAACTATACGTTCTACATAATAATACAAATTTCTCCTTTTGGGAATCATAATTTGAATTAATAGTTAGCAAAGCAGGAAATATGAAGGAAAAACTCCATGGAAGTGGGCATGTAAAATGACACAGCTGATCCAGCCCCATCGTATAGAACGAACGGGTCCGGACCAGCTGTGTCCAAAGGTAGATTAAAAATCGGCAAAGAAACGAAATTCGCAGGCGTTAAGGTCTCATTTGACGTCAATGGTTACTTCGCGCGGTCTGTAGACCGCCGTAAGGCCGCCTTCCCGGTCCGCCGCAAACATGACCGCACGCTCGCTTTCCAGATCAAAAGCGTAGCTCCGGCCAGTCGCCGGATCTTTTACCTCAACATTCGCATCCGCGCCAAACTCCGATACGAAAATATACAGCGCACCGTCGTCAAAGCTCAGCTTGCGCCCGTAAATACCCGGCCACTCGCCGCCTTGCAGCCATTCCAGCTCCGCGTCCACGCCTGCCTCCCGGATGGCGTACGCGTACAGTGCTGTCAACGCTTCGCTCCGCTCGTTCAGCTCGATTGGCAGCGGACACCAGATCAGCTGTCCCCGGCCCAGCTCATAGCGGCCGGCCTTGGCGGTCTGCGAGCCTGCCGCCGCGGCGTGAATCTCTTTATTCGCTTGAGCGATGCGCGCCCCGCCGAAAGATACCGGATACAGCTTGCCTTCCAGCTCCATCAGCTCCTCGCGCAGCACGTTGCTCAGCACGGTATCGCCGACAACATCCGCAAGCCTTGCGCGAGGCGTCCAATATTCGTCCAGCCCGAGCGGCCCCGTAAACAGCAGTGTGCCGCCATGCGTACGAACATGATCCGTCAACCGCTGCAGCGCGGCATCGCTGAAATTGTGCGCGCTCGGCACGATGATCAGCTTCGGCCGGTCCTGCTCCAGCGAATCCAGATGGTACTCGCCAAGCGCACGGAACGGTACGTTCATTTCATAGGCAAGCGTTCGGGTCAGCTTGGCCGTCGCGTCAAAAGCGAGCTTTCTCGTCGAGAAATCATTGGAGTAAGGGAAGATGGCGACGATTTCCTCCAGCTTTCTGCCTGCGAACAAATCGCGGATTCCGCCCATGAACGCGCCGAAATCGTAGGAAACGTCCGCCTCCGGCTTCTCCGTCCCGTCCGCCCGCAAAGCGCCGATATGCGACTCATTGATGTTGTTCATATAAAAGTTGATGTTCCAGATCCACTGTACGGCTCCGGCTCCGCCCGTCGAGAACGCATAAGCGTACTTGCGCTCCAAAATGTTGCGCAGCTCAAGCTCCGACCTCTTCGCCCGGCCATCCGCCGTTTCCACGTACATGATGCCGGTTTCCTGCACCAGGTTCGGTTTATCCGGCGCTTTGGTAAAGATGCCGTCCCATACCAGCTGGTCCATCAGCCACCACGAATGCACAGTCGTATAGTCAACTTCCTCGGCGTAGAAAAAAGGAGACGGGCGCTGCGCGCCGAGACCCTCGTCCTGTCCGACCGTCGCCAACTGCCGCGGATTGATGCTGCGGATCGTCGCGATCAACTCACCGGCCCAGCGGTTGTGCATATCCATCGTGAAGAGCGTATAGTCCAGCCACGGCGAGCTTTTTTTCTCCAGTTGCTCCGTCGTATTCATGTTCATTTCGGACGCATCGGGCAGCCGTACGCTTGCAAAATCGGGCAGATCCGCCGGTATCATATTCCACCGTTCCTGCAGCTTGCGGATGCTGCCATGGCGCTCCTGCAGCCACTGCACAAAAGCCTCGTGCTCGAACTTGTCGTGAGCGGACTGAGGGCCGGCAAACGGCTTGTTCGGATTAAACATGGAAGGCTCGTTGATCAAGTCCCAATGAACGTTCGTAGTCTGCGCATGCCTGGAGACGACGGCCGCAATGAACCTTTTCTGCGCTTCGACGCTGCGCGGGTCGAGGTACGGATTTACGCCTTCCCACGCCTCCGGCGTGAATGCGAAGAAGTTGAACGTCACTTCGATATCGTGCCTTTTTGCGGTCAGAATGAAAGCGTCGATCGCCCGCAGCACTTCCTCGTAAGGATGGCCGTCGACGAACATCACCTGACGCCATGCGGACCAAATGCCTGTGCGGATCAGGTTGATGCCCGCCTTCGCCATTTGCGCGATGTCTCGGTCCCACACCGAAACGTTCGGCAGGAACAAAAACTTGCGCGCCACATCGCTGGTCATATAAGTCATGCCGACGACAGGCAGCGGACGCCCGTCCTTCACAAAATAGTCGCGGCCTGCCGACATCGGCTCTCCCTGGCGGAGAAGCTCCGCATCGTAGCCCCAGAAGCCTTGGCGGAACAAGCGGACCTCTCCCGTATTGGCGACGGCTTTGCACTCTGCCGTATAATAGCCCGCTTCCAGATCGACAGGCACTTGAAACCGCCGGTACGAAAGCTCGCGGGAAGCGTTCATTTGCACTTCGGCCGACCAGACCGGTTCGGTACCGTCCACTTTGCCGACCTTGATCGAGAACGTCCAGGAGGCATTGGCCGAAGCCGAAAGGGCTCCCGCCCGGTTCCCCAAAGTTTGCAGCTGCACGGTCAGCGCAGCCCGATCCCCCGGATCGTAGCAAGCATAGTTGGGCTTGAACCAAATTTCCGTAACGCCTCTTTGGACAAATGCGGCCAGATCGGCGATCAGCGAAGCACCGCCTTGCGACCAGAAGGCGCTATCCGTCAGCAGGTTCGCCAAAACCCAGCGCCCGCCGGCAAAAACGCCCTTCGTGTTTTCGATCAGAACGACTGGGGCGGCGACTTCGCGGCCTTCTGCCGAGATCCCTTTTAAAAGCGGAATCATATGCGCATCCATAGGTCCGCTGGAACCGATCTGGCCCGGATGATCGTCCGAACGCGTAACGTGCAAAGCAAGACCGACGGTCGGCTGCACCGCAATGAGCGATTCGCGGCCTGCCAGCAGCGGCAGCTCGTCGTGCGCCGCATACCGCGCAATTGGAGCAGGATCGACAGGCAGCGCTTCGTGAATATGCAGCTTCTGATGGTAAACCGTTTGCTCGGCTTCCTGCTGCCAGCCGTTTTCGCCGCGATAGACAGGCACCTTGAACGGCACGCTGCCTACATGGACGATCCCTTTGCCCCTGCCGGCTAAACTTTCAATCGCCGTCCACGCATCTTTCGGAAAATATTTGCCGTGCAGATGAACGAACCCTTCCGCCCCCTCCAAAGCTTGCGCCAGCTCAGCAGCGGCAACCAGGCGTCCCGCACCGGCAAGCTCCTCCAACTGCACGCGCTCCGGGCGGACTCCTTCATAAGGAAAGTCAGGATCGTAAAAAATAACCAATTGGCTCATAAGTTCATCCTCCATAGGTACGCCGCTCAAAGCGCGCCTCCGATGTTATTATTGTTAGCCTAACAAATAATCGTTATGTACATAATGTAATCACTTTTCGCAGGAAGGTCAATGATTTTTTGCCAAAACAACGTTCACTTCCGTTTTTTTGTTATTTTGTTATCATAACGGACAATCCACGTCTGTCTTTTTGCTGTAAATTCACCCGCAAACCTCGATCCGTTCCGTACCGGACTAGCTCAGCAGCTCCATGCACCATATGGTCGACCGACCGCCGTCATGCAGCGCAACACCGCGCGCCGGGAGCTGCGCGCAGCAGCATTAGCGTCCCATCGCGAGCGGCAGCGCCATAAGATATGAAAACAGATCAAGTAAACGTTGCTTTCATCCGCTAGCGGCAAAAATCGGGCAAAAAAACGCGTTTTTGCGGTTTTACTTTCTTCCGCCTCAGGCGTATCATTCAATTATCCGACTGCCGCAATGCGGCGGATCGGATCGTTTAATCCCGCAAGGGAACGGGGGAACCGACACATGCCAAAGGCGTGCTTGTATCCGTGAGAGGCAAGCGCCAGCCGGCGGCATACGGGGTGAATCCTGGCTAACCCCAGGTAGGGCAACTCTCACGGCCCGAATCCGGCAGCTAACCTCGTCAACGCAATGGAGAGAGGACGGATGCGCGATGTTTAGCAAACTTCATCAATTGGAACAAATGGTACCCGAGAAAAATAAAGATATTGCGCTGTACGCCAAACACGTCATTGAAGCGCTGGATCAATTCGAAGACCACCACCGCAAGCTCGTCGCCGCACAAGCCATTGCCGGCATCAAGCAAAACGGCGAAGTTGAATCGGCCTTTTACGAGACGATCCGGAACATGAAAGACCATCTGCTCGCAACACTGGAATGGACAATCGAAGATCTCCAGCACAAAGGCGACAAAAACTATAAAAAGCACTTTGTCGACGGTGTGGAGTAAGTTGAAAAGAGCGCAAAAACCTCCAGTCCCGCTTAACCGGCGAGGCTGGAGGTTTGTTTGCGGTATGGTGCGGCGCGGCATGGCGTGGCAGTTGACAAACCGCGGAAGTTCAGACCGCCCGCTAGAGCTGGCGGGTCATTGGCAACGAGCTGAAAGCCTGCAAAAGTACAGGCTTTTTCGCTTAAAACGACCCGTTCGGAGGAAAAACCTGCAATTGTGCAGGAATTCCCGCTCCTAACAGGGCCGAGCCCCGGTTTTAGCGAAAAAACCTGCAGATTTGCAGGAATTTTCCCCCTGCACGGGCAGCGTGGAGCAAAAAGATGTATTTTTGCCGGCTTTGCGATGCCAATTGGGTTGGGACGCTGTTTTGAATGGTGGTGTGTAGAACGTGCAGAACATATCGTTGGAACTTTGGCGCCCCTGTCACCCTTAGGACTCGCGAACGGCCAGTACGCGAACCCGTACATAGTCCGCGCTCCAGGCGCCGTTCGCGTAGAGCCGCGGACGCAGCCGCTCCTCGGCGCGGCGCAGAGCCGTTTCTTTGACGTCGTCCGCGAGGCCGTCAAAGAAGAAGTCGGCGAAGGTGTCGATCCAAAGCCGCATGCCTTGCTCCCCGCCCGAAAGCGCCGTCGGGCGGGCAAAATGCTCGGCGCAAGCAACGCGGAAGCCGTGCGCCTCCAGCAGCGTGGTATATTCCCCGATACTCGGGAAATACCACGGATTCCGCGCCTGGGCATCGATGCCCAGGCCTTGCAGTGCCTCCGCGATCGCCTCTGTGATCGCGGCGATATTGCCCTTGCCGCCAAATTCGGCGGCAAAGCGCCCGCCCGTCCGCAGCGCGAGCCGGACGGTTTCCACCGCCGCTTCCGGCGGCTTGATCCAATGCAGCGCAGCATTGGAGAAGACGCCGTCGAAGCGGCGCGGGCTGCGGTAGGCGGTCGCGTCCGCCACCGTGAATTCCAGGCCCGGGTATTTGGCCCGGGCCTGCGCGATCATCGACTCGGAGAAGTCGATGCCCGCGGGTTCTGCGCCGAGCCGCGCCAGCTCGGCGGCAAGGTCTCCCGTGCCGCATCCGAGGTCGAGGATGCGTTCTCCGCGCTGCGGCGCCAGCAGCGCCAGCGCGGTTTGGCCGTAGCCGGAGACAAAGCTCATGTTGGCATCATACTGCGCGGCATTCCAATTTTTCGCGGCTTGTTCTTCTGTCATGGAATCATCCCTGCTTTCTTGTGCATACTAGGCTGGCTAACGTTAGTTGGTTTTATTATACTCGCCACACTTATAATTACTAATATATAATAACTCTTATTTTCATAGATAAAACCTATAAGTGTTCGAGAAGTCTATCCGACGAACTCGGTAGAAGGTATGTGCAAGCGAGTTGGCGGTTTCTACCCAGCGCTAGCGGCATATATGCAGTTTTGTTCATTAAGTCCGCACAAAAGCAACTCCGCCCGACAGACTCCTGGTTGAACGCTACGAAAATAACGTTCATTCAGGACGACCAGTTAGTCTGTACTATGATCCGTAAGTTCCCGGCACTGACGAACTGGTCTAGGAGCTGGTCTAGCGTTATTAGCATTTCCCAGTTGAACGTTCGCAAAAAACGGTCATTCAGGGCGAGCGTTATTCGCCTTTATTTCTTCGCGGCTGCGTTGTAACGAACCTGAGCGTCGTTGTTAAGCTCCTCCATCGTTCATTCGGGTGGTTTTCCCACGAAATAAGGCTGCCTCGGTGCGTTACATGCTGAAAAGCCTTCTGGGAGCACGTTTAAGACTTGTATGGTTCGTTACAATTTGTTTGGCCGCGAACTTGCGTTATTGTAACCCACTACTGCTTCAGCCGCAAGCAGGCCCGATCAAGACGGGAACTGCCTCTAGCCTCTACGCTTCACAAATAAGACAGGACGATCGAAATCGCCACACCCCCGAGGGAGATCCAAAATAAATAAGAGCGGGCCAGTCTACGCAGGCTTTTGTCCTGCCGGTCGATGACCGTTTTTTTGCGCGAGCCGCTTTCGCCGGTTTCTCCCTCCGTCTCGTCCGAAATCTGGGTGCGCCAATTGATAAATTGGAAGCCGATCCCGCTGACTACCACGGAAATCATCAACAAAATCAACGAACCCATAAAAAGTTTATCCGAAATAGACTGCATCCTCTTGCCTCCTGTCCCGTTTCTCCCAAACGACCGCCCTGCCCTGAAATGATTTCATCACCCGGACGAGCCGCGCCATCGGTACGGGAGTCTTGGTGTTACTATTATACTTCAAATGGGATAAACCTCTATCGGTGTTTTTCGAAAATGTGAGGGCCGCGTTTAGAGGCAGGTTTAATCGGTTAAAAAAAAGCCTCAACCGCAAAAACGGTCAAGGCTCCATGCAAGCGATACTTTCGTTGTCAAAGCGAAAACGTATTACAGCGTTTTATCCCCTGGCTTCCAGTTTGCCGGGCACAAGCCCCCTGCCTGCAAAGCTTGAAGCACGCGCAGCGTTTCTTCCACGCTGCGGCCGACGTTCATGTCCGTCACTACCTGGTAGCGGAGAATGCCTTCCGGATCGATAATGAACAGTCCGCGGTGCGCCGCGCCCGTAGCCTCGTCAAGCACTCCGTAAGCTTTTGCCGTCTCTTTGGAAAAGTCGCTGACCAGCGGGAAGCTCACCGGACCGATGCCATTTTGCTCGCGCGGCGTTTGCGTCCACGCTCTGTGCGTATAGACGCTGTCGACGGACGCGCCTACGATCTCGCAATCAAAATCGAGGAATTGCGCGTAGCTGTCGCTGAATGCCGTAATTTCCGTTGGACATACGTAAGTAAAGTCGAACGGCCAGAAGAAGAAGACCAGCCACTTTCCTCTGTAATCCTCAAGCGAAATGGATTCCTCCAAAGTTTCCATATTTTTCGTCGACAGCAGGTTGAAGGACGGGGCGGGCAGACCGATTTTGGCGGTTTCACTGGCTTGTACAATAGTTTGTGTCATGTTGTTTGCTCCTCTCGAATTGGATTGTTTTATGCGGTGACTTCAGCTAACGCTTTTTTCAGCCGGGTGACGTTCATGCCCAAAATTTTGTGCTCTCCGATCACCGTAACCGGCAAGGACATCATGCCCATGTCGTGCAGCTCTTGGCCGTATTGATCGTTAAGATCGATATTTCTTTCTTCGTAAGCGACATTTTGCTCGGTTAAATATTTTTTAAGCTGTTGGCAATAAGGGCAGTTGGTGCTGGAATAGACGATAACGTTGGACATTGGTATCCATCTCCTTGTCAGTAGGTTATTTATATTGCGGGATCAATTGAGCCCGTTTGTTAATGAATTTATCGACCGAAATCGCGGCAATCGCTCCGTCCGCAGCGGCAACGACCGCTTGTTTCACGGGTGAGCGTCTTACTTCTCCGGCCCCGAACACACCGGCTACGGAAGACTGCATGAAGCTGTCGACGATCATGAAGCCTTCCTCATCCAGCGGAACCTGCTCCTGCAAAAAGTCGGTGCCGGGCTTGCTGCCCGATAGGAAAACAAACACGCCGTCAACCGGCAAAACTTCTTCCTGGCCTGCGGCCGAGCGGATTTTGAGGCCCGTTACCTGATTGTCGCCGATGACTTCCAAAGCTCTCGTTTTAAAAAGAAGCTCGGTACCCGGCAGCTCAGGCAGATGATCGACACCTTGCAGTTCAGGCCGCGGGATGACAAAAAAGATTTTCTCGGCAAATTTGGTCAGCGCATGCGCCTCTTCCAACGCTTCCTCCGAGTCGCCGATGACAGCGACCGTCTTGCCCGTGAAAAAAGCGCCGTCGCACGTAGCGCATGTGCTTACGCCGCGGCCGAGCAAATCTTCCTCGCCGGGAAGCATCCGGTTGCGCCCCTTCGAGCCGGTAGCTACGATCACCGACTTTCCTTCGAACGTCCCGTCTGCGGTAAACACATACTTCGTTTCACCTTCCACATCGACGGCGGTAATCGTCGTCTGCACGAACTCCGCGCCGAAGCCTTTGGCCTGATCGCGCATCGTATCGAGCAGTTGTTTTCCCGTCATTTCCCCAGGCGCACCCGGGTAATTCGCAATTTTATGCGTGATGGCAAGCGCCCCCGTATTCGGAGCTTTGTCGATGACGAGCGTCTTCAGGTTCCCCCTTGCCGTATAAATGGCCGCCGAAGCCCCTGCCGGACCCGCCCCGATAATAATGACATCGTACATAACGTCACTCCCTTTCTCCAAAATCCATCGCCTTTTTGTTTCATTCATTTCAACTGATAACTCATATCACTTAATAATGATTATAAATAAAAATAAATTAAAGTCAATACTAATTTAGAATTATTATAATTTATT
Organism: Paenibacillus sp. sgz302191; assembly: GCF_057749925.1. Lineage (NCBI taxonomy): Bacteria > Bacillati > Bacillota > Bacilli > Caryophanales > Paenibacillaceae > Paenibacillus > Paenibacillus sp. sgz302191. Next base: position 6,349 of record NZ_JBYLHY010000023.1, on the reverse strand, counting down.
CTAACGACACAAATGTTCCTACATAACTGTAGGTTGAAGTACAACGACAAGAAAATCTCCTCATTAACGACATGAAAACCACTCGAATATGCACAGTAACTCAACTCAGTAATTCAACGATCTACTTAATTTTCCACCCCAATTGACACAACGCCCCCTACATTTTGCACATAATTCAAAGACGATCTATCTAATCAATCATATATATCTCCAAATAAACAAATCTATCTTTATTTCGAATTCCCTATCCCAATTTGTCCAAATTGTTCTGACACTACTATTTTCAGTTATAAAACTATAACCACAATAGCATCGATAATGATCGCCATACCTAAAATAGTACATCTGTGTCTTGTTACACCTTATACATGTGTCCCTTAAACTTATCCCGTGGAAAGGGCATTTATTCAAAACCCTTAGTTGATGAAAAATACTATGAAAGTGATATTTCAAGCATTCCTCACAATATTTAAAGTATTTACTAAAGTGATCATAGGGTTTTCTGCCTAAATACGATGAGTTACAAACCTTTTTTATAAACTCTCTTTGTTTTTTAAGATCGTAATTTGTATAGCACATTTATCTTAGATGACACTATGGTTATATCAGTATCCGTTTTGCAGTCCTATGTTTAGTCTACGGTGATGTCATCACCGTATAGATATCTTTTTATGAAACATTTCATCTAATAACATTATTTCTGCTTTTTGGCTGACGGCATGGTTCCCAAGCTTTACATCAATAATAAAGTCATTGCTCAGCATCTGGTGGTAACGGGAAATAATATCGTTTTCGGGCAATTCCCCCAATGCCTTCGTTTCGGGTGGGATTACCGGAATACCGGCTTGCTCTACCCGGTTAATGTTTTGTTTAATATCTGCGGCGATCTTGCTTAGAGTGCTTACACTCCTTGCTGATTCTAAATCCACCATTCCGTCATTCGTATAGAAATGCTTGTTGACGATAGCCAATGCAGTATGTGAAATATGGAATGCCTGAATGTCTTTTTGAATTTCATAATGTAAATCCACCGATTCAAATATTTTGGCAAGCTCTTTCACTCTTTCGGTAGTCAGTCCATTTATTTCACCAAAAATGGTCCCTTGATGTTTTTCGGAGCCGAATTGGGCATATAGAACATCCTCTTTGATGTCTCCACCCGCACCCGGGAATCCTGGGAGTAACCGGTCGCCCACGATTTCAAGCCAGCTGTCATATCCAATGGTGTTGGTCAAGGTGACAATGGATTTGCTCTGATTATTCTTGATCACAGTTAGGGCATATTCGGCCTGATCATATCGTACTGGAACAAAAATAAAATCATAAATGTCGTCGTTATCAAGCTTTTCTATCGTTTTGATCGATATTTGCTTCATTGTTCCATTATCGTTGTATCGCAGTCCGTTCCTTTTCAGTGCATCCAGTCTCTTTCCTCGTGCCAGCATTGTTACGTCCAGTCCGTACTGTGCAAATCGGAGAGCATATACACTACCAATCACACCAGCACCAAATATTAAAAGTCTATTTTGTTTTGTGTTCATTATGTTCCTTCCTTTCGGAAAAATCGTCACAAATTGTTTAAGCAACATCTGTCTGGTACAATAATATTACTGAATTTGTATGAATACAACAGGCAGATTCAGTGGAAAGTTGCATAGACAACACAATGTGAAATTTGATGTTTTAGAAGGGGATATGGATATGGTAAATCTGCAAGATCCAAGGGTTTTGCGCACACGACAGTTAATAAGGGAAGCATTCAGAGATTTGTTGCGGAGTAAAGAATTTGATGCAATAGCCATAAAGGATATCGCACAGAAAGCCACCATTAACCGCGCCACCTTTTATGCCCATTATGAAGATAAATATGCTTTGCTTGAAGAAATCACAGAACAGGTTTTTCGTGAGATGATTCCCGAGCAAGTGATGAATGCACCGGAGTTTACAGTTGAAATATGTGACCATTTGATCTTGCTGACACACCACTACATTGTAGATTTTTACCAGATATGCAGAATGGATTCCAAATCGATTGCTGCGCTTGTGGATGAAAAGGTAAAGAAGATGTTGCAGCAAATAATAGAAAGCATTTTTTCGAAAGGGCAATATACAGACCACCACCGTACAAAGATCATTTCGGCTATGACAGGCTCAGCGATCTATGGCGCTGCGCATTATTGGTTAACTGTTGGGGAAAATAATCGAACCGATTTACTTATAGATATTGTTCGTCCTTATGTAATGAATGGTCTGGGGCTGTATAGCAGTTGCGATGAATATATAAACGATTCGCCGACTGCGCCTTTAGGTTAACGCTTACGTTAGCCTAATATTTTATTTATCAGTCGAACACTTTAGTTATACGAACTCGCCGGCCAGATCCTAGAGCTGCACGAAGCCGTGTCGCAGGCTCGCCAGTCTACAACTTAATTTTCTGAGTTTATCAAGAGCTAAATATAAAAAAGTCAGATAAAATAAAGAGTTCTACATATTGTACATGACTAATATGTGGAACCCTTTATGTTTAACTATCGTACCCGTTAGTTCAAAAAACGTCTCTAGAAATACAAGTCGATACAGCTCATTGATAACAAAATAAATTAGGTATTGACTGACTAGTCACTTTTTAATAAAATACCAATAAAAGGAGGTTAAGCATGGCCAGACCAAAAAGCGAAGACAGACAAAACGCTATTATGTCGGCAGCGATTCGCGTTATTGCCTCCAAAGGATTGGGCGCAGCAACGGCAACAATCGCGAAAGAGGCTGGCGTCTCTAACGGCTCACTTTTCACCTACTACGAAACGAAGACCCATTTGTTGAACCATCTCTACTTAGAACTAAAGGCTGAGATGGCTGAAGTTTCCTTAGGCGAACTTCCGATGGAGAGCGATGTCCGCATGCAGGCGCTTCATATGTGGTCCCATTGGCTACACTGGGCAACGTCCTATCCAGAAAAGCGCCGGACACTCGAGCTTCTGAGCATATCAGACGAAATCACAAAAGAGAGCCACCAGACTGCGAGTCTGGCGCTCACCGGAATGAGAGAGCTTCTGAAACGGAGCAGTGAAAATGGGCCCATGCGCGAAGCACCGATAGGATTCATAGCTGCCCTCATGACCGGGTTAGCGGAAGCGACAATCAACTACATGCTTATTGACCCGGCCAACGCAGACAAACATTGTATGGCTGGATTCGAAGCCTTTTGGCGAATACTTACTTAAATTTTTTTAACCACATAATGACTGACTAGTCATACATTTAAGGAGGAATTGAAATGAAAAAGGAAACCATTATGAAAAGAACTGCCCGCACCACACAAGCATGGGTCATCACCGGCCCTACGTCCGGCATTGGCCGTCGCACCGCGCTCGAGCTCGCCAAACACGGCACCGTTGTGTTAGTCGGGCGTGACCCTAATAAGCTCAGCGAAGTCAAAGCTGAGATCAACGCCTTGCCCGGCGGTCACGCTTTGTCAGTCGTCTGCGACTTCGCCGACATCAAAAGTGTTCACCGAGCTGCTGCTGAGATCGTCGCGCTCAAGCTTCCGATCGCCGGTCTAGCGAACAATGCGGGTATTATGCCGATGAGGGGCGGCCGGAGTGCGCAGGGTTGGGACCTCGCTTTCGCGACAAATCACCTTGGACCGTTCGTATTCACGGAGGCGCTAATCCCACATCTGCCAGACGGTGCAAATGTCGTGTTCACCTGTTCGGGCGTTGAGGATCCTCAGCGAAAGCCCGCTGTTGTTGCTGGCTTCCGCGGTGGGCGTTACATCTCCGCCGAGTCAAGCGCACGAGGCGAATGGGAACCCGGCGGTTCTTCGAAGCTGGGATATGACGCCTATGCAACCTCAAAGCAGTGCAATCTTGCGACGGTTTTCGCATTCACGCGTGAGATACCGCGTCTGCGATTCAACGCCGTCGAGCCGGGTTTCAACCCCGGCACCGGTCTTGGCCGCGACGCGAATGCCGTTCTTCAGTTTATCGCGAAGTATGTGATGTCTCCACTAGCCCCTTTAATCAAGTACTGGAGCACCCCGAAGCGAGCCGCTCGCGTTATTACCAAGGTTCTAACCGACACGTCCGATGCGACCGGAGTGTACTACGACGAGAATGGAAAGCCTATGCTTGCCTCGGCACAGGCACGTGACGTGCAGTTCAGCGAACGAGTCGTAGACGAGACTCGAAAGCTGCTTGCCACAGTCCGCATGGGTTAAAATATTCGCATGTTAGTTGAGAAAAGGCCGCCGACTGGATCGGCGGCCTTTATTGAGCTATTGTACCCGTTAGTCATAATGAACGAGGCGGCCCCTCATTCGCCTAACGTAGGTTGCTTTTGGTTAGAATGTGTAGTGGATTCTACTTAAAACCAAATGCAGAGCTACATTCGAAAGGAGCCGCTATTATGAAGGATTACACAAAATATGTTGGTTTAGACGTATCAAAAGATTCAATTTCTGTTGCTGTCGCAGATACTGGACGTGGTGAACCACGTTTTCTCGGAAACATCCCACACACTCCTGAAGCTATCCGCAAGCTCATGAAAAAAATAGGCTCTCCTGAACATTTGTATGTTTGCTACGAAGCAGGACCAACTGGGTATGGCCTTTTCAGATTTCTGCTTTCTCTCGGTATTGACTGTATAGTTGTTGCACCAACCCTTATTCCACGACGCGCGGGAGATCAACAAAACGGACCGAAGAGATGCATTAAGGCTCGCACAGCTTCTTCGAGCTGGCGAACTTACACCTGTTTGGACTCCCGACGAAGACCATGAGGCTTTGAGAGACTTGGTTCGCGCTCGTCATGACGCTAAGGAAGATTTACACCGAGCTCGACTTCGCCTTGTCCAATTTTTGCTTCGCCATGATCTACGCCCGGTAAAAGGAACACGGAATTGGTCTGTTAAGCACAGAGAGTGGCTGGACAGTCTTCGTTTTGAAAAATCATCATTACGAATCGTATTTCAAGAGTATCTTCATGCCATTGATGAAGCGATGGACCGAGTGAAGCGCATCGAATCTGAAATTCATGAACAAGCAACGAGTAGTGTTCATGCGCCTGTTATCCAAGCTCTTCAAACCATGCGTGGAGTAGCAGAAGTGACCGCGACCACGTTAGTAGCGGAAATCGGACAATTCTCTCGTTTTTCAAGTCCCAGGCAATTAATGTCGTACGCCGGACTTGTTCCTAAAGAATATTCAAGTGGAGCAAGTCGTTGGCAAGGATCTATCACCAAAGTTGGGAATGCTCACATTCGTCATGTCATCGTAGAATCCGCTTGGGCCTATCGTCACTCCCCTTCTTTAAAAGGACAACTCCGTGCTCGTCAGGAAGGACTAGACTCTGAGGCCAAGCGTATTGCCTGGAAAGCTCAACACCGGTTGCATCAGAAATATCATCTGATTACGTCTCGAGGGAATGCTGGAAAAAAAGCTGCCGTGGCTGTTGCCAGGGAACTCATTGGGTTCATTTGGGCTATTGGCTGTGAGATCGAAAAGAAACAGTCTGAAGCTTTGCTTGCATAGTTGTTATTCAAAAGAACTTTTTGGTATTGAAAAGGAGAATTTGAAACTTTGGCTCGGAGGCAAAACCCCGGTAAGGAGAACCCTCATGTTGAACTATGCACTAGGCACTGATTGATAGCCGAACGTGCGCCGTTAGTCAGAGGCAGCTCCGCGACGGATGGATTGAAATGCGGTACCCAACCCGCGCATATCAGACTGTTAACCACCGTCAACGTCTTTGCCTTCGTGCCAAGGTTTTAAAAGCTTTTTAAACCTTAACACACCTTGTTAAAAATGGATTTTCCCGAGTTAAAAATAAAATGACACTGATTTATTAAAAGAGGTATTGACCGCCTCGTTCATATCAGTCAGTTCAATCTCTTAATTTTAGAAGTGCCTCATCTTGCAATCTTGTTATAATTTCATTAACAGTTTCTTCAGGGGTCAATTCAGATGAGTCCAACCACATTCCGATTCGAGGTGTTTCATTTCGCAACAGACTATCCAATCCTTCAACGGTCGAACATCCCATCCTTTCGCACCTTTAGAATTCGAAGTTCAAGCTGTGATTTTTCATATAAAGTGATAATTATTAACAAAGAACCCCACATTTCTGGAGGCCACTGAAAAAGTCACGTTTTTTCCGTGAAGAGTCGATTATTGGGTTTGATGTTAAAGAAAAACAACAAAAAAACCGTTTAAAGCCATCTCACAGGATGGCGTACAATAGTTTGTGTACCAAGATCTGGAGTCTTCCAGACAGCAAAAAAGTAGGGTATTCTCGGGATGGCTAAAGTCACCAAGAAAGGAACCCTACTCATGGCAACTATAACAGAAAAC